>PWVT01000206.1 GCA_003562195.1 Phycisphaeraceae bacterium
GGAAGCAGAGCGAAGCGATACGTGCAACTGCTGTCTCCAGACCTGCATCCTCTCAATGCTCCTGCCACACAAAGCCAACCTGGCGCAGCGTCGTCAACGCATCAAAGCGAAGTCAGCGAACGCATTATGGAACTGGAAAGCGAAGTGGCTGCACTGCGCGGCGCGATCAGTAAACTGGCCATTGCACTGGGCCAGCCCGACCCGCTGATTCTTAAACCGACCGATCGTTCTGAGCACAACTAACGCCTCACTACTGCCTCTCGCGTTGTTGCTGCAGCGCCTCAAGCAGTTGTCGCGAGAACGCATCGTCTCTGTCGGCTTCAATGCGCTGCTGCATGAACGTAATCGCTTCGTCGATTCGATCGGCCTGCACCATCGCACTGACATAGTGCATCAGAATTTCGCGATTGCGTGGTTGCTGCTGTAAAGCGCGCCGGTACAGTTCAGCCGCCGCTGTGGGGCGCCCCCTGCCAGATTCCACCGCCGCGAGGTTCATCATCGCGTCGATGTACTTCGCATCCAACTCCAGCGCACGCGCATACGCCGCTGCTGCCTCATCCAACTGACGCAGTGCAACATACGCACTGCCGAGGTTCAGGTGCGTTTCAGCATCGTTCGGATCGATGGCAATGGACTGCTCGATCAATTCAATCGCACGCTGCGGCTGGCCTCGCATCGCGTAGGTCACGCCGAGTTTGTTCAACGACACGTGATCATGCGGGTCCAGCTCCAATGCGCGTTCAAACTGCGCTGCCGCGTCGTTGACGCGACCGACAGCCAGATGCACGCTGCCGATCCCACGATGCGCCCCGCCGAACTGGTCATCGCCCGCCAATGCAGCACGGTACGACTCCAACGCCAGATCCATCTGCTGCCTATCGAAATACACGCTGCCGCGCACCCAGTGCGCATCGACATCATCTGATTGCAATGCATGAGCTTTGTCCAACTCCGCCAGCGCCTCGTCATATCGGCCGGCATCGGCCAGCGCAACGGCGTGATTGGTATAGGCGTTCGCATGCGGTACGCGATGCGAGTGAATCGGCAGGTTCATGACCACTGCACCGATGGTCATCGCAGCAAGCGGCATAACCAGAGTCCTCCACTGGCGGCCCCGCAGCAATGCAACACCGTGCACGATCGCCACCGCTGCGAACATCGCCAGCACCGGAAGCATCGGCACTCGGTAGCGAGCAAACACCACAAACGCCGCGATCGCCACCACATTGATCACCAGCCAGCCGTACATCGGCCACAGTCGCCGCCACGATCCTGCCGTCAACACAACACCCATCACCGCCAGTGGCCCAAGCACCCCGAAGTGCAGCAGCACATCGCCATACCGCACGATGCGTGAATGCTCGTGATACAGGTAGTAGTCTTCCGTGTCCGGCAGTTCGTATGCGCCGAACACCATCAACGCTTTCGTGCCCGTGAGCATCAGCCACGGGCCGGGATTGGACTGGATGTATTGCAGCGACGCCTGCATGTAAAAATCAGAAATTTCAGATGCAGTCAGTTCACGACCAAGCGCTGCCTCCGCTTCGCGTTTCCAGACGCCATGTTCCAATTCGCCCGACGCCCTGCCGCGCTGCGCTGGCAGGTAGGTACCCGTCGCATCGGGATGGTTGCCCATGGCAAAGTTCTGCCCCATGTTGGGCGTGGAGAGAAAGAACTCGCCAAGCACAATCTTGTGCCGCACTGTCCACGGCATGAGCACAATTGCCACACCAAGCACGATCGCTGCTACCGACACGGTGTGTTGCTTCCATGCCCGCCACTGCCCGGCTCCGAGCCATGCCCACAGCGCAAGCAGCGGTATCAACGCCAGCGCATTTTGTCGGACGAGTATCAACAACCCCAACGCCACACCGCTTGCCAGCCACCACCGCGCTGCGCGATGGTCGTTGGCAAGCGTCGCAAGCCACAGCACCAGCGCAGAGAGCAGCATGACTGTACTGGTCTTCTGGATCAAACCATCGAAGAAGATCGCCGGCGGATACACCGCCATGATCGCACCGGCACAGATTGCAATCACATCACGATATGGCAACCCCGCAAGCACGCGGCGCGTCAGCAGCATGATGATCACACACGTCGCAGCGCCCATCACCGCCTGCACGATGCGCGGCATGAGCAGCGTTTCAAAGCCAATCATGCGAATGCCGGCCAGCATGTACGCATACAGCGGAGCATGAATAAACTCCGCTGGCCCCAGCCAATCGCCAGCAACGATGCCTCGCGCGCGCTGGTCGTAGACAAACGCATCAGAGAGCGGCACGTTGAAAAATCCAACTCCGCGAATCTCGAATGTGTACATCACACGCAGTATCAGCGCAACAACAAACACACCCACCGATGACAGCACCCATTGTCGCTGCGTACACCTCAGATCACCCAGAGTGAAGCGCGATGTTGAATTGGGCAAACGTTCATCGCTCATATCCGCTCGCAGCATTCACCAGCGGCATCAATCGTGATACGTAAGAAATTCGTTTTTTTGTCACTCTTCACGATTTTTCCCTTGACGGCAGAAGCGTTATCGTGTGCTATAAGCATACTGCAAGGGACAAACAGCATGTCACCATGTTGGGCAGCACTTGCAGCAAGGAGAGATGAAGAAAGATGAAGCTGTTCTTGCATTCATAGTTCTTCGTCTTGACGCTTCGCGTAACGTCGAAAGGTGTTTCTGCGGAATTGCGAGGTTGTTCATGACCTTGTCGAGCTCTCTCTCTTCTCTCCGCGTCGTGCTGGCGAGTACGGCGTGGAATTACAGGGTCTATCAACGGACCTTGACAAAGCTCTCTCTCTTCTCTCCGCGTCGTGCCTGACCGCACGGCGTGGAAAGTTTTTGGCCACTCAATATCCGTCAATCCCATCAGCTATCTCCTGCGATCGCTGCTGCAGGTCTGACGCCGTGCCTTCGGCCGATTGCCGTGCCTTGCCAAGCGATGAACTTGCTCCACCGCCGCTCGCACTCCCCCCTACGGTACCGGCGGGCTGATCAGGCCGCACATCACCCGCTGGTTGCGTCTCGACCTCGTTGTAGCATCCGCCGGCGGCAAGGCCGATCATCGCGGTCGCAGCACTCAGAACCAGTGTGTTTCGTATTCGCATTGCATCGCTCCTGGGATTCAAATTCAATCAACATCCCCACCACCGCACACTTCCTATGGTACGGCCCCAAACCAGCCGGGGCACCCGATTCCTCACCCGGACTATGGACAGCATTCCCAGCCAACCATATACTGGCGATGAAAGCCAGTTGATGCACGTCACATCTCTGCTCGGTTCGGCTAGTTTGGGTTGGCCAATCGGAACACACTGACGAGATCTGAAAGGGCCACACCGATGGCAGCAGGAACAGTTGCGAAATTTTTCGACAACAAGGGTTATGGGTTTATCACTCCAGATGATGGCGGCAAAGACCTCTTCGTCCATCACAAAGATGTGAAGATGGAGGGCTATGTCAGTCTCAGCCCCGGCCAACGCGTCGAGTTCGAGGTTGCACAGGAAGCCAAAGGCCCCAAGGCCACCAACGTCGTCCCGGCGTAACCAACAACAAACTCAAAAACCAAACGCCGCAACGCTACGCGTTGCGGCGTTTTTCATGCACGGTCAACCACGCGCAACACAACACCCCCTTCGTCATGGAAGGGGGTGTCGTTTCAATCATCTCACTCCTTACCCCGTTTAGGCGTCCTCGCCATCATCCAGTATTGCAAGCAGATTCAGCACATCCTGCTCAGTGGCATGCGGGTCCGATCGCACCTGGGACAGCAGATCGTCAATCTTCATGTTCTGCGGCAGGTCAGACTGTTCAACCTTGGGTTGGTTGCCGTTGCCCATGCGTGAAAGCAGCAGTAACAGGTCGCTCGTATCCACCACGCCATCGCCATTGAGGTCGAACGTCGAGTTGTCCGTGCCCCATGCGCCCATCAGTCCTTTGAGCGTCAGCGGCTCAGATGCGCCTTCAGGCATCGGCATCGTGCCGCCTTCACCGAGCAACATCAGCATGTCACTCACACCCACCGTGCCATCACCATTGAGGTCATACGGCGAGTTACTCTGCCCCCACGCAGCCAACAAACCTTCCAGCGTCAGCATCGGGCCACTCTGCGGCCCGGTCGGATCAGCGCTAGCCAGTGATTTGGCTGTCATTGCATCAACCTTCGAACCAGCATTGTCCACAGCTCCGTGGCTGCCCGGCTGCAAATTCGACGCCAGATGCTTTGCCTGTTCCGTGGCTGTCAACACCACCGGCTGGGCATGCTTGAGCAGCTCACCGGACGGCTGACCGGTCCCGGGTTTCGCCGGATCACCGGCCAAAGCTGCCTTCTCGCGGGCCTGAGCTGTTCGACGGATTTCCTCCGGCGACATCGGTTGCGTGATCTGCGGCACTGTGCCGGCCTTGGGCTGTGAATGAACCTGGCCGGCGCGCGAAACCGCCGGCAGAATGGACGTGGCAGATGACAGACTTGCAATGGACATGAATCAACTCCTTGTATCGAGTATCCGATGCCACTCCTCTGCAAGCCCTATGCCAATGACTCAACCGCCTACACGGCACCGGGACCGCGCATGACACGCTACGCAACGGCTGATACACCGGCATGTTCTGCTGATCACCGGCAGAAGCTGCGCCTCGCGCAGCGTCATTCATATCCTGCCGAACGCCCCCCCGAACCCCCCGACGCGCCTGGGGGCACGGTAAATGTCAAGGGCCAAAAAATAAGGTGTGGGTCAGTTTGAGTAGAGGTGGCACAGGCGTCCCGCCTGTGCATGGTCTGAACAGGCCAGAGGCCTGTTCCACTTTCATACTGATCCACTACCAAAAAAAGACACCGCCGCTGGAAAACCAGCGGCGGTGTGGAAGTTCACATTTCAATCAACCGATCACTCGGTCGATCAATCCGTAGGACTTACGCGCGACGACGGCGGGTGCCGACGAGGCCAGCAAGGCCGAGCAGTGCAAGAGCACCGGGATCCGGGATCGTGGTGAATGACACGATGTGATCGAGGTTACCGGTGTCACCAAGAGCGGTGCTCAGGGTGGAGATACCGATGGTGCCTTCGACGTGCTCACCAGCAGCGACGGCGAACTGAGCCAGGAGAACCTGACCGTTTTCGTCAGCCACGGTGTTGGCACCGCCGGGGTTGGAAACGATACCACCGCTACCACCGAAGCTGGTCTGGCCATCAACGACCGGATCAAAGCCAGGGGTGAGCTGGAACACTTCGCTGACATCACCGGAGCTGTAACCCATATCAGCACCGATGGTCATGAAGGTGCTGAATGCGGCCTGCGGGAACGAGCTGAACTGACTCGCGTTGAGAACCATGATGCCGAAGAACGCGGGATCGTGGTGGAAACCTGAACCGACGCCACCATCAGCGGTGATGTTGTTGATGGAGAAGTCCAGGATGCCGGGCTCACCACCCCAGTACTGCACACCACCGGCGCCACTGAAGTTGGCGTAGAGTCGGTAGATGTCGTTGCCGTCGTTGGTGGTATGAAGCTCAGTGCTCAGACCGGTAAAGTTGTCTGCGGTAGCAACGCCAGCGATCATCATCGCAGCGGCACCACCGAGAATTGACAGGGTTTTTACTTTCATGTTCATAGACCTTTCTTCTTGAGTCTCTCTTTGTACAAAGACCACTCCGTGTGGCTTACAGTTTTTGTTGCGGCAGTCGGTCCGCAACACCTTGTCCCCTACTTCCTCCCTTCAAGATACTCCATACGCACCGTGAGTCAAGCAGTTTCCTTCATGCGGTGAAGTGTTTTTGTCTGGTTGAACCCGCTTCATGGGGTGAACAGACGGCACATTTGCCCACCATGACCGCGAATTACCCAGATTTCTGTGGTTATCAGACCACAATGACGCGTTTTGTGTATAAGTAAACACTACTCGCATTCTTACGCATCCGAACCCATGGATGATCCAGCAAATCAGTATCCAGCCGGATCGACCTGGTCTTGGCATCGTCCAACACTCTATTTCGGAGGGGCACACGAGAAGAGCAGGAGGCGTCAATGAGAAACCAACGAGCCATTGTGGGGTTGTGCCTGGGAGCGTCGATCATGACCTGCGGCTGCACGTGGACGCATGATGCTCGGCAAATCAGCCCGCTTCGGCAGACCGAGACCATCGTGCTCACCGAACCATGGCCGAACGCCGTGCTGGACGATCCGGAGTATGCCCTGGTGGAAACGCGCGTCGGTCCGATGCGGTACATCGTCATGCGGGTCGATGGCCACGTTTCCGAGCCGATCACGGCTCGCGAAGAAGTCACGGAGTTTCATCC
>PWVT01000095.1 GCA_003562195.1 Phycisphaeraceae bacterium
AAACGGTTGCAGGCAAGCCGGTGACGTGTACACGTGACATCATTCTGTCACAGTTTTCTGAGTTTGACAGTGACAAGATGGAGATCCAGCGAAACGACGATCTGACCTGCACGCTGGTGCGCGATCTACCACTTGGCAACCAGCGTGGTGCTGACATCGTCACCGCGGTGCACTACCCCGGCCTGTTTCCCTACAACAGCACGGTGGGCGACAATCGGACCACCGGCGTGGCTGCCAACGTTGAACCGCCGGCGAAGGTGCTGGTACTGGACATCTTCCTCCATGAAGATGTCTGGCCGAATGTCGCTCCTGAGTTGAAAGTCTTTGACACCGTCGTCCGCGGGCTGTCGCATCCGGACGATCCGATCCGTGCAGCGGATCAGCTTGAGTGCATTGAGAACGTCACGATGCTCGGCAGGGGCATCAGCGCCTTTCGTGTCGAGGAGATTGCCCGATACACCGAGCTGTTGCAGTTCGTATGTGAGCAGCGGAAGTGGGATCCACAATCCATGCGCGGCTTCCGCGTGAAGATGAAGTACCCGATTTACGGGTCACAGGTCTGTCTGGCGTTTGAGCCTGCCCGATCGATCGAAAGAAACGACCCCCCAAGCCCATGACGACAGCCCGCCTGGAATCAATTTTCCTATCAGTTCTCGTCCATCATGCGAATTCCATAAATCACTCACGTTGGATCACTGCGACGATCTGCGATCTGCGTTCATGGATAAGCTGATATGCTTTAATCTTATTGTCTGTATCCGAGTTGCTGGATGAGGTAATGTTCGAAGCGGCCTGCACTTCCACCTGGGACTTCAATCAACAATACTGGACGTGTGAGTGTGAGCCGAATGACTATGACACGTGTCTTGCTTCGTCAGCCGGTAGCGCCAGCGTGGCTTGTTGGTTTTTGTAGGCGTCTTCGAGGTTAGTCTGTTGCAATACGAATCGTGGGTGAAGGTCGAGTGAAGAAAGGGTGTGCCAATTGGCGCATGATGAACGTATGTATGGGCCGGCAGGGGAATTAGGTACACCATCGCTCAACCGATGATCGGTCCGGTCGCACCAGAAGTAGAAACATGGGACGGTCTCATCGTTCAGTTTCTTATTGACTTCAAGCACGGACATACTAATTTATGTTGGTCAGAACATTTCGTGGCCGCAACGGTGTGAATCGGCACGGCTGCATCATTGCACAAGCCAACGACGGGAGAAGGACTGATGTTTCATTGCAAGTTTGCGGTTGTAATGGTGTGTGTGGCGGTTGTCATCGCGCCGCACGCTGGTGCTCAGGAATTGTTTGTGCCATCGCAGTACAGCACGATCCAGTCTGCGGTGAACGCAGCTCCGGATGGGGCCACGATCATCGTCGCGCCGGGTACCTACGAGGAGGCGATCTATCTGCAATGGGAACAGACGGTCACCATCATCAGTGAACAAGGGCCACAAAGCACAATCATTGATGCCACCGATCAATTTGATTATGCAATCTGGGCGGATGCACCCGGCCACGGATCGCGGCTGGAGGGATTTACGATCCGAGGGAGTGATGGTGGCGTGACGATCGAGGAAGGCGGCTTGTTCACCATTGCTCATTGTATCTTCGACGAAGTTTCCTTCGGTGCAGTGAGCGCGTGGGGAGCTAATCTGGCCATCGAGCAGACGAGCTTTCTCGACAACACGGCGAGCAGCGGCGGTGCGGCTTATCTTTCAGAAACCACTGCAACATTCGTGGACTGTCACTTTTCCGGGAACACCGCCAATTTTGGCGGCGCTGTTCGCCTCTTGTCGGACAGCGTGGTCACGTTTACCGACTGCACATTTGAGAATAACAGTGCAACATCTGAAGGTGGTGCGGTTAACGTCAGTGGTCAAAGTGTTGCTTCCTTTGACAGTTGCACCTTCGCTGACAACGAAGCGGAGTTTGCTGGCGGGGCCATTGCCAACAATTCTTCAACGGTCAACCTGTTCAATAGCACGTTCTGCGGCAACTCCAGCGACATCTTCGGATCGTGGAACGATCAGGGTGGCAATACCTTTGAAGCGCAATGCCCATTCAAGGGATGCAACGACGGCTTTCAAACCATTTGCCATGAACCCGATGGCGACATCATTTCCTGTTCGTTCAGTTGCTGGAGTGCGGAATTGGGCGAGTTGCTGACGATCGGCGAAGGCCCCCACCAGGTCACAGCAAACTGGAGCATCAACACATTCAACAAGGGATGGTTCAGCGCACCGGGCAATGAGATTGCCCACGCCGTCGGCATTACTGATGTCTCACAGATTACGGATGCAAGCCAGTTCAGCTTCGTCAGCAGCGGTTCCGTCGGGCCGGTCTGCGATGCGATATGCTCGCCAACGGGTGTTGGAGAGTTTGTCATCATCCGCAACCAGACCTCGAACTTCTATGGCGTGCTGCGGGTTGATGAGATCAATTTTGTCAATGTTGTTCCGCCGCTGGAAGCTTATATGAGCGGCCGCTGGTGGTTTCAGACGAACGGCAGCGCAGATTTCTCCGGCGATTCAGGACCCCCCAGGCCGCAGGTGCTTGAAGTCCCTTCGCAGTATCCCACGATTCAAGCGGCGATCGATGCTGCTGCGTTCGACAATGATGACACCGTGCTTGTTGCGCCTGGGATATACAACGAAGCGATCAATTTCGGCGGGAAGACGATCAACGTTAAAAGCGAAAGCGGCGCAGCGGTGACGACGATTGACGCCAGCATGCTCGACCAGTCAGCCGTCGTGGTGTCCGCTGGCTCGGGTGAAGGGACGCGGCTGGAAGGATTCACGATTACCGGTGGCAACGCACTCGAAGGTGGTGTGAACACGAATGCCGGCGGTGGATTACGCATCATGGGCAGCACTGTGGGCAAAGGTACAACCAGCGTGCTGACAGTCGTGGACTGCGTCTTCGTAGACAATACATCGCAGTGGAGCGGTGGCGGCGTTGCAGTTCTGGATAATGCAATTGCCACATTCGAGAACTGCACCTTTGAAAACAACATCACATCCAGCGACGGTGGCGCAAGCGGCGGCGGTGCGTATGTGCTCAATGCGCAAGCAACCTTCACCGATTGTGTGTTCATCGGCAATGGCGCAGAACTCGGCGGCGGTCTCAGCATTAACATCAATACCACTGTGTCGATCAACAACACGAGCTTTGTTGGCAATACCGCTGACACGCTCGGCGGCGGCGTGCTGATTTCACCAGTCAGCGTTGTTGACATTGACAACTGCACCATCTCGGGTAACACGGCAACCGGTGGCGGTGGGCTGTACATCTCCGCTGTAGGGAGCTTCGATCCAGCGGTCGTCAATGTCGCATCCACAACGATTTGCAATAACACTCCAGACGATTTCGCAGGCGAAGCGTGGATCGATGGTGGTGGCAACATCGTGGGCGAACTGTGCATCCCGGACAACAACACACCCGACGCCGCACAACCAGTGGTCGCTGGCAAACCAATCACAGGCACGTTTGCGGCAGCGACCAACGATGGCACTTCAAGCTGCGAGCCCGATGGCGTGGATGTGTTCTTCGTATACACGGTGGCCGAAGGCCCGGAGACGCTGGAACTCGACACCTGCGGTTCCGCAGCCGATACCGCGCTTGCTGTGTTTGATGCCAGTGAGACAGAACTCGGCTGCAGCACATCATGCACCGGCGATCCGTGCAGCGGCTCGCCAGCGTGTCTGACACTCAGCAATCTGCCTGCTGGGGAGTACCTCATTCGCCTCTCGCAAGTCCCATCGTCGAACTTGGGTCTGAGCAGCGCGTATGTGCTGAACATCACGGCGTTTGCATCCGGACCGCTCGGCGATCTCAATGGCGACGGTGTGGTGAATGTATCTGATCTGCTGATCCTGCTCAGCCAGTGGGGATCATGCGCTGATCCGAATGACTGCCAAGCCGACTTAAACAATGATGGCGAAGTGAACGTCAGCGACCTGCTCATCCTGCTGGCCAATTGGGGGTAGTTACGCTGCACCGTGTGAACACGGCCGAACAATGAATAAGACCGCGGCGGGTTTGTTACAAATCCGATGCTTTTCTCCTTGACGGTCGGTCAGCGCGCATCATACTTGTGAGTTCGTAGCTTTGGCCCGGGGGGGATGCATCTGCGTTGGATCGGTATTCGAAGGTCCAGGAGAAACGCGTTGAGGCCACGCTCGGTCAAGTTTGATGCTGCACCTGAACAGCAATCGCGCCGGCCTTACGATCGGTCATCGTGTCGAACGTCATCCGCCTTCCACAATAAATTCCGCGCATTGACTGGCACATGTTGTGTGCTGTGCTGTTGTTGAAGAATCCGAAGGAGTTTGCCATGACAAAGTTCACGTTCACCATGCAACGTGCGGCGACTGGTCGCATTGTCACGACAGTATTGGCAGCATCGGCGATGCTCTCAGCCGACACGCACACCGCATACAGTTGCCCACCTGACTTGAACTTCGATGGTGTTGTTGATGTGATTGACTATTTGTTGCTGCAAGGTGATTACGGCCCTTGCCCCGGCTGCCCGAGCGATTTCAACGGCGATGGCGTCGTCGATCTGGTTGATCACAACTACCTGCTTGAGAACTGGGGGCCGTGCCCTTCAACGCACCCGGGAACGGTCGAATTGTTCGATGAAATCATCGTCATTGACGCGACCGACCCTGGTGCAGCAGCAGCAGGTCTGGTTGTCACCCATGTGTACGCCACAGGCGCCAGCGTTACGCTCGACGATGCGCTCCTGTTGGCGCGAGATGCACAGATCAATCCCATCAATACGGTCTTCTTCCACGAACCAAACGTTGGAAGCCACCTCCCGCCAGACAGCAGTTGGATCCCGACCTTCCCGGACATTGTGTACGACACCTTCTTCACAATGCATGAGTTGATCGATTACACCCCGCTGGTCGAACCCGGCTTTGTGATGTCTGACACCGATATTCAGGGCAACTGGACAACGACGCAAGGCCTACCTGCACCGCAACGAAACGCTGAGGACATCAGCGCGCTGACCGGCACCCCGGATCAATACGGCGTGCGTATCGCGCAGATTACGTTGGTGGCCGGATCAAATCCATCCAACATCGGCTACAGCGGCACGGTCCGTCTCTTCACCTCCACGCATCAGGGCGGATCATTGCAGGGGATTGACACGCCTGTCCAATACACACACCAGGTGCCGCCGGCATGCCCTGCTGATCTCAATCATGACAGCGTGGTGGACACGAACGACTTGCTCATCCTGCTTAATTCCTTCGGGCCGTGCAGCGATCCCAACAACTGCCCTGCCGACCTCAACGGAGACGGCGCTGTTGGGATGGTTGACCTCGCCTATCTCGTTGACAGTTGGGGGCAATGCCCGCACGAATTGTTCGGAGCGACGGAACTGTTCGATGATCTTGTCTCAGTCAAGGTCTCTGATCAGCAGGCCAAGGCCAACGGCCTGATCGTGACGCACCTCTACGCGACCGGTGACAATGTCGCGCTCGGTGACCGCCTCATGCTTGTGGAACATGCAGGCATTGCCGCCGATGCCAACACCCAGTTCTTCCTCAGCGGCGTTGGCGCGTTCTGCGATCATGGAACCCCGCCGGCGAGTGTCTGTCTTGCACTCAATCCGCTTGCGGCGTACAACACGTTTGCCACCATGCGTGAGCTGGTTGATTACACACCGCTCGCTCAAAGCATGAGCGTGTCGTCTCTCGGGCTGCAGGGCAATTGGATTGGATTTGACACCGACGATACGCGGCCGGGGACAGAGCGCGAGGCGGTCGATATCAGCCATCTCACAGGCAGTCCCGGGCAACATGGGGTGCTCATCGCGCAGATCACGATGCATTCTGAGCAGCTTCTCGGCTACGATGCCACGGCCCGTCTGTATACCTCACCAGAAAACGATGGCTCGATCGCGGGTGTCGATGTGTCCTTGCAGTACGTCACCAAACCAGCCGACCTCAACGGTGATTGCGATGTCAATGTCAGCGATCTGCTCATCCTCCTCGGCGCCTGGGGACAGTGCGCCGACCCCGATGCGTGTCCAGCCGATCTCAATGGTGACGGCACTGTTGATGTGAGTGACTTGCTCATGCTCCTGGGCAACTGGGGCCCATGCTGAACGCGCCGTAGCGCACATAGCCAATAGGCCACCCCCGCTCACCTGTCACCCTACGGCTGTTGCGCCGC
>PWVT01000192.1 GCA_003562195.1 Phycisphaeraceae bacterium
CGACCACGCCGTATCGAATGTGGTTGGTGACGCAGCACCTTTTACCTATTGATCTTGAGATTCAGGCCGCTGCCAACGCAAGCGAGGTGGACTAAATGGGCGTCATCGCTTATCGGTTGTCGTTGGTCCTGTTTCCATTGCTTGTGGCATGCACGCTGCCAGTTTTCGCACGAACATGGCTGCTGCATCAATATCATGCAGTCGATGCGGGAATAGCGCTTCGCGAGTCTGCGATTTATCTTGGCGATCTCCTTCAGACAGCCAACACATTCGCAATCATCGTGTACCTGATCGGGAACATCGCATCGTTTGGGGTGTTAATCGCAACCTGCCTGATCGGGTCGCTGCGTTGGAACATGAAACGTATCTATTGCATAATGGCGATCGGGCTACTCGGCATCACTACAGTCTGGGCAATGACGTCACCGTTTATCGCACACTGGACGGCCATATATAACACGATCCCGCCGGGGACGCCTGTTGTGGATGCGAGAGGGTCGCTGGTTCGTGAGGTGCTCATTTATGATTTGCGCGCACTGGCGATTATTCCCTTTGGAGCACTCGTCGCAATGCATCCGATATTCAATCCAGGCGCCCGCTACTGGCGTGCTCTGGGGATGTGCCCACGGTGTCAATATAATCTCAATCATGATCTTGAATCCGGCTGCCCGGAGTGTGGCTGGAACCGATCTCACGCGGAATCCAGAGCTTGAGCGGGGCTGTCCAGGGCGGTGCAGCAAG
Organism: Phycisphaeraceae bacterium; assembly: GCA_003562195.1. Taxonomy (GTDB): domain Bacteria; phylum Planctomycetota; class Phycisphaerae; order Phycisphaerales; family SM1A02; genus PWVT01. The sequence goes on from PWVT01000192.1 coordinate 742, forward strand.
GTAGGATGGGTAGAGCGAGGCACGAGTGAAACCCATCGCTCGGCGGGCGCGACCGGCGGTCGCGGCACAAACAACAGCATGGGCCATGCACCAGTGGTCAATGCCCTGCGCTCGGCTGTGTGCATCGTGTAGCATGGAGGCATGTCACTCAACGCACTGGAACAGACCATCCGCGAGCGTGTGCGCAGCCGGGGTGATGCGCTGCAGCGTGATCTGGCTGAGCATGTTGCCATCCCGACCGGCCGAAACCACGCCGCCGGTCTTGATGCGTATCGCTCGATCATTGTCGATCGCCTGACTGCACTCAACGCCAGCGCGGAGCACCACCCTGCTGATGACCGCCCGTGGTGGCTGGAAACCAACGCCACGCCCGATTCCGCGATGCCGCCGCTGGGCGAAATCGTCACTGTGAGCCACACTGCTGCGTCCGCTGCGCCCCGCGTGCTCATTGCAGGCCATCTCGATACGGTTCACGATCCGCACGGGCCGTTTCAGCAGATGAAGATCAACGATGACGGCGTGACCGCGACCGGCCCCGGTGTCGTGGATATGAAAGGCGGCGTCCTGATCGCGGTGACTGCACTTGAGGTGCTGGCTGAATGCGGCGTCGAGCTCAACTGGACCGTGCTGCTCAACAGCGATGAGGAAACCGGCTCATTCGGCAGCGCGCGGCACTTGCGCGAAGCAGCGCAGAAGCAGGATATCGGCATTGCCATTGAACCTGCCCTTGCTGATGGTTCACTCGCGATCGAGCGCATGGGGTCGGGGCAGTTCATGATCGAAGTGTTCGGCCAGTCTGCGCATGTCGGCCGCGAGTTCACCAAGGGCGTCAGCGCGGTGACGAAACTGGGGTCGATCCTCACGGCATTGGCGAAGATGGCGAACCCGGAGCGAGGCAGAATTGTCAACGTCGGGCCGATCAAAGGTGGCGGAGCGACGAACGTGGTGCCGGAATACGCAGCATGCTGGGGCAACGCGAGATATGTTGATCCGCAGGCGGGCGATGATCTTGGCGCGATGATTGATACGCTGGCGACGGATGCTGATGCGCTGCCGCGTGTCGTGGTACACCGGCAATGGAACCGGCCGGCCAAGCCGCTCAATGACGATGTGAAGCAGTTTGCGGAGACGATCCGCCGCGTTGCGGAGGACCTTGGGCAGGCGCTTCCCTTTGCATCCACCGGGGGCGTGTGTGATGGCAATATCATGCAGGATGCAGGTTTGCCAACATTGGATACGCTGGGGGTGCGTGGCGGGAATCTCCATCGCCCCGATGAGTTCATCGAACTGGCCAGTCTTGTTGAGCGTTGCGAGTTATTGGCCGTGCTGCTGGCCCGGCTGGCGGCTGGCGAGGGGCCGCCAACGCGTCGATAAAGGGGATGGTCCGCACCCGGCATGCACAGCCGATCGAACGGAACATGTGGCAACCCGGCCCGTGCAGAACGGCTAGGATGTAGCCATCTCTGACTGAAGAAACTGGATTCTGAACCGATATGACCTCGACCACCGCCCAACCCACCCCCACCGCTGCTGCGACCTTTGCTGAAAACCCGCTCGTCGATGGCGCCATTGAGCGCATCATCGCGGAACTTCGCACCGCGCAATCGACTCTGACGGGAGCCAAGCCCGCGGCAGCCGAACTGGCTTCGACGTATCAGGACTACCTCGACCGCGTCGCCAACGTGAAGGGCAAACCCGCGCTGTATCCCTACGTAGGCTCCGGCATGGGCAACGGCCCGCTGGTGGAACTGGCTGACGGTTCGGTCAAGTGGGACATGATCATCGGCATTGGGGTGCACGCCTTCGGGCACAGCGACCCGGACCTGATCGCCACAGCCATCCGAGCCGCAACGCGCGACACCGTGATGCAGGGCAACCTGCAGTTCAACCATGATTCCACGGAGTTCGGCGAGCTGCTGCTGGCTGAAGCCGGCCGTACCAGCAACCTTAAGCACCTGTTTCTGACCAACTCCGGCGCGATGGCGAATGAGTCCGCGTTGAAAATCTGCTTCCAGAAGAACGCACCGGCGTCGCGCGTGCTTGCGTTTCAGCACTGTTTCATGGGTCGATCGACCACGATGGCCCAAATCGGCGACAGTGCCGGTGGGCGCGTGGGCCTGCCGCTGAACACGCTCGTGGATTACATGCCGTTTTACGATCCGAAGAACGCGCAGCGATCCATCGACTACGCCGTCTGGCATCTCCAGCAGTACATCAATCGATATCCCGGTCAGCATGCGTGCTTTGCGATGGAGCTGGTGCAGGGTGAAGGCGGTTTCAACTCCGCCCCGCGCGAGTTCTTCGAGCCGATGATGAAGCTTTGTCGTGAAAACAACATCGCGGTGTGGATTGATGAAATCCAGACGTTCGGCCGCACCGAAAGCATGTTCCACTTCGAGCAGATGGGCCTCGGCGAGTACGTGGACGTGGTGACCATCGGCAAGATGAGCCAGGTCTGCGCGTGCCTGTACACCGAGCAGTACGCCCCGAAGCCCGGCCTGCTCAGCGGAACATTTGTCGGCTCGACGATCGGGCTGAACGTCGGCAAGCGACTGCTCGAACGGCTTCGTGATGGCGGTTACTACGGCCCCGATGGCAAGATCGCGAAACTGCAACGCGCCTACCGCGAGCACGCAGCAGCACTGGTGAAGAAGCATCCGGAGTGGTTCCCGTCAGCGCCATTGGAACTCGGCGGCGAACTCGCTGGGGATGAACTGTATGGCGGTGTCGGGGGCATGATGCGCATGACGCCGTTTGGCGGCAACAAGGCGATGATCACCCGCGCGTTGAGCGTTATGTTTGAGCAGGGTGTGATTGCGTTCTTCTGCGGCCACGGACCGTTCCATCTGCGGTTTCTCGCTCCGATCGGCGTGATGAAGCCCGAGCAGTTCGGCGAGGTGTTTGAGATTGTCGAACGGTCGTTCGAAATTGTCGCGAGTGAGAAATAAACGATGTTTGCCATTCGCCAAGCCACCGTTGATGATGCGCCCACACTGCTGAAGCTGGCGAAGATGGTGCACTTCATCAACCTCCCGGCTGATCCTGACATCATTCACCAGAAGATTATCCGCTCTCGCAAAAGCTTCGCCGGCCAGGTAAAAGACAATCGCCATCGCGAGTTCATGTTCGTGCTTGAAGACACCGAGACCGGCAACATCGTCGGCACCTCGTCTGTCATCTCATGCATGAGCTGGCCCGGCCATCCCCACACGTACCTTCAGGTGCGCGAGCGCAAACTGTGCAGCGAAGACCTTCGCACCGGCCAGGTGCATACCACACTGCAGCTCGGACTGGATGAAACCGGCCCAAGCGAAATCGGCGGCTTGATCCTCTCACCCGCCTATCGCGGTCGCAAGGAAAAGCTGGGCGCGATTCTCAGTCTGGTGCGTTTTCATTTCGTCGGCCTGCATCGTGACTGGTTCAACAGTCGCATGATCGCGGAAATGATGGCGCCGCTCACGCCCGACAGTCGCAACACGCTGTGGGAATACCTCGGCAGGCGGTTCATCAACCTCAGCTACACCGAAGCTGATCGCTTCTGCCAGCACTCCAAGGAGTTCATCACCTCGTTGTTTCCGAAGGAAGAGCTTTACGTTTCTCTACTGCCGCCGGAAGCTCGCAATCTCATCGGCAAGGTCGGCGTTGAAACGCAGCCCGCCAAGGCGATGCTCGAGGGACTGGGTTTTCAATACAAGGGGCACGTCGATCCGTTCGATGGCGGCCCGTACCTGGAAGCGCAGCTTGATGAAGTGCCGCTCGTCGTCAACACACGAACATCCAAACTGGCAGCTCCGGTCGATGAGTATCCGAACCAAGGCATCGTCAGTTCTATGACCAGCGGCATGTTCCGAGCCGTTCGTGTGCCTTACGCGGAAGTCGGCGACGCCATCAGCATCGACGCCAAGTGCCTCGCAGCCCTCGGCGCGACCGTCGGGGAGGAAGTTGGCGTGACGCCGCTGAAAGCTGCGAACGCCGCCATCACCGAGCAGCAGGGCGCAGCGGCCTCGTGAGGTAAAGATAAGTTCACTCCGGCGGTCCGACAAAAGCAAGGAAGCACGGACAAGCGCTCCCTTGCGCAACATCGCCTTATGGTTCAATGTTTGCGTTCTGAATGTCGATCACGGCTTGGAGCCGGTTTGCAATCTCATCAATCAGGATACTAAACCCATCATCGTCATCTGGATGCTCAACACAATACTGAAGTCCAGCATCACAGGCGGCTTCGGAATCTTCCGGCAGCCACGGGTAGGCCTCGTCGTCACAATAATCCCAATGGTTGAAACAGAAATCACAGGCATAAGCGAGGCAATCGCATACGGCGTCCTTTCGATCGGGGCACGCCACAGCTACAAGTCCACAACTCGAAACGCGCGGGCGCGGAACCTTTGTCGGACCAAAGGGGTTGGGGTTATCGATCGTCTCGCAACAAAGCTGTTGACCCCGCTCACAAAAGTTCCACCCCGCAAAATCCGGATGCAGAAGTTCTTCATAAAACCCAGCGGCGATCCACAACTCTGTCACTACGCCATCCTGCCACAACGCGACGGCCATCTCTCCACCGATCAAACGCGCCACTGTCACATCGTCCATCGGTCGTTCCGCAATCGCGCTGCTCATCGGCTGAATTGCCTCTGCGGTCGAAATGTTCAGTGCCCGCAACTGCACCGGCCGCGCAAAGACAAGCTGTTCATTGCCAAAGACAATGCCTGGAACACCAGTGCTCACAGCGTGCCATGAGTTGATTTCTGCGTCAAAAATCAAATCCAATTGATAGCTGAAGCCCTTGGCATTGACGAGTCGAAGGCCCATTTCAGATTCCGATTGACTCAATACCGTGATGCCAGCGCTTTGCTGCTTAACCAACGGCATAGCGGCACAGCCGAAAATCACGCCAACAATGCACAACAATCCTCCGATTTTGTTCATGGGAAAAACCCCTATGCCCCACCCCGATAAAGAAAAGAGTGCATGTGTGTGGGGGGGGCCGACCCCACGGACACCCAGTTCGCTGCTAAGCTTCAACTTTCGAGTGAAGCTTCCACTTCAAATGCATTTCAACCGTAATACGTCGCTGGCGACCTGTCAAGCAGAATATCCGCTATGACTTTTCCTTCCGGCCTGTCTGGAATTAGTCGTATCACGCGGGGTATACGCGAGAGTGGTCCTACTCTTGCGATAGTCCTGACGCCACAGGCGAGCAGCGCACGGCGGAAGCGGTAAGATCGTATCATGCACACTCTCAACCGATCCACGCTTCAACAAGCTCCCAGCAGTTACCTCTCCGGTCAGTTTCACGCCATTGCCGGCGATGCGATCACTTCGACCAATCCCGCCAATCCCGATGAGATCATCTGGCAGGGGTCGCCCAACGCTGCGCATGTCGATGACGCGGTCCGGGCCGC
>PWVT01000180.1 GCA_003562195.1 Phycisphaeraceae bacterium
GATGATGCGCCGGTTCGCGTGGATATCTGGGGGGATTACGAAACGGAATCAGTCGCGGAGGTTGATCGTGAAATCCGCCGACTGCTCGACTCGCATCCCGAGGCACGATACACGTTCCGTCACTTCCCCATGAACATCGACTGCAACCCCACGGTGCCCGGCGTGATGTCGCATAATGCCTGTTGGGCCGCACAAGCCGCCGAAGCGGTTGCGATCCTCTACGGCAACGAAGGGTTCTGGACCATGCACGAGTGGCTGCTCAACAACCAGACGCGCTTCAATAACGCTGCACTGCGTCAATCCGCTGATGCGTTTGGCTTCGATGCCGAGGCCATCATCGAGACCATGTCCAGCCAGGAAGTCGCCGACGCCATTGTCACCGACGCCCGCGTGATGCGCGATCAGCAATTCCGCAATGCGATGATGATCTTCATCAACGACCGCTGGGTGCCGCGCTGGGAACTGGAAGACCACGATGTGCTCGGCGCGATCATGGCCGAAGCTGCGAAGGATTGACGACAGCCATCACGGCAGGAATCGCGCTCGTGTGTGTTCATCGCCGAGCCAACACGCCTCGTGCGTCCCGAACCATCGGTACCGTCGCCGGGCGATGGCGCCGTACATCGCATCGCGAAGAAACCGTGGCACGATGAGCAAACTGCGTGTTAGCCGCCACATCCCGCCAAGATGCGCTGCGGCGCGGATCGCTGCGTTTGATTTGTCATACACACGCCCGTGTTCATGCAGCATGATGGACCACGCCAATGGGTCATCCTCCTGCGGTGGCAGAAGCTGTTCAGCCGTTTCGCCCTGAAGCGGGGCAAAGCGCAGCACTTTACGCCGATCACGCCGCACAAACCACTGCACCACTCGGCTGCACAGCCCGCACCGCCCATCGTAAAACACGATCGGCCCTGTCGCATCATCCGCGTGTGCTGTCTCATCCACGCGGACATTTAATCCGATCACGTGTACCAAAGCAATGATCGGCTACATGGCGCGGAATCGGTAGTGGATCAGTTTGAAAGTGGAACAGGCCTCTGGCCTGTTCAGACCATGTACAGGCGGGACGCCTGTGCCACCTCTACTCAAACTGACCCAGCGCGGCAGCTGTGAGGGTGGATGTGGCGGCTCGTCTGTGAGCTCCGATCCCCACGGGCTGCTGTCGCACAGCTTTGGGGGTTCACGGGGGGCCTCGCGCTACCCGTGCTTTGTTGCGCAATCACCGGCCAGTTGCCGATTGACGAAATGAACATTCGACGAGTGAATGTACACCCGCGCATAGCGGCGAGCGGCGATCGTTCCGACTTACTTCGTACGGTGCTTCCTGCCTGCACATTTGATCGGTTTTCCTTTGACATGGCATTTTCCTGGCGCATACTTGACCCTGATGGATACCGAACACGCATCGCGTGGTGTTGTGCGCTGTGGCGGCGGCCGATCTGTTGATTCAGCCTTGCGCCGTGAGGGGTGGGCCAGCTCCAGCAGAATTGCACCCATCTGTGTCAAGTACTCGGCGGGTGAAGCGGTCCGAAATGTTCCCCGGTTTTTTGCTCAATGCGATCGGGTTTCGCTGCTGGCGATATCATCCGGCCCATGTCTGATCAAAAAATGCATCTCGATTCTCTTGTCATTCACGGCGGCCAGCGGCCGGACGCGACCACCGGGGCGGTCATGCCGCCGATTTACCTGTCATCCACGTACGCCCAGGCCTCGCCCGGCGAGCACCAGGGCTTTGAGTATTCCCGCAGCCACAACCCGACGCGGTATGCGTTCGAGCGGTGCATCGCTGCGGTGGAGGGTTCGGACCTCAGTGAACAGCAGGACGCTTCGTGCGGCGGGTTTGCGTTTTCCTCCGGACTGGCAGCAACGGGCACGGCGCTGGAACTGCTCGACAGCGGCGATCATGTCATCGCGATGGACGATTTGTATGGGGGGACATACCGATTGATGAGCAACGTGCGCGAACGATCACAAGGGCTGAACCTGTCCTACGTGGACATGACCGATCCGGCTCGCATCGAGGCGGCGATCACCGATCGCACGCGTATGATCTGGGTCGAGACGCCGACCAATCCCACGCTGAAGCTCGTGGACCTCAAGGCAGTGGCGGAGATCGCCCGCGATCGCAACATCATCACCGTGTGCGACAACACCTTCGCCACGCCGATGCTGCAGCGACCGCTCGAACATGGCTTTGATATCGTCATGCACAGCGCGACGAAGTACCTCGGTGGTCACAGTGATGTGATCGGCGGCGTGCTGGTGACGAAGCGGGCGGATCTTGCGGAGCGATTGCGGTATCTGCAAAACGCAGTTGGCTCGGTGATGAGCGCGTTTGATTCCTACCTTGTGCTGCGGGGTATGAAGACGCTCGCGTTGCGGGTGCGACGGCACAGTGAAAGCGCGCAGCGCATCGCAGCATGGCTGGAACAGCATCCGAAGGTGCAGCGCGTCACCTACCCCGGCCTGCCGAGCCACCCGCAGTATGAACTGGCCCAACGCGAGATGAAGCTCAACGGCTCCCCCGCTGCTGGCGGGATGATCACCATTTACCTCAAGGGCGGGCTGGCGGAGTCGCGGCGATTCCTGGAGAACGTGAAGATCTTTGCGCTGGCGGAATCTCTTGGTGGCGTGGAGTCACTCATTGAACATCCCGCCATCATGACGCACGCATCCGTCCCAGCCGAAACGCGCGCGAAGCTCGGCATCAGCGACACGCTCGTGCGGCTGTCAGTTGGTGTTGAGGATGCGGATGATCTGCAAGCGGACCTCGAACAGGCATTGGCGGCGATTTGACCATGACCCAACTGACGCTGGACTTTGCAAACTGCTTTGCCGACCGCGTGAGCGGACACGGCCTTGACGCAGCGGACTTCGATGCAGCCAAGCCACAGCTTGTTGAGCTGACGCAGCGGCTCAATGACTCGCGCGGCACCGGCTCGGAGCGATGGCGCGAATTGCCGTTCGACCCAATGCGCAGCGAACACATCAATGCAATCAAGGCGCTCGTCGAGCAGCTTCGACCCAACACCAAGAACCTCATCGTGCTGGGCATCGGCGGCTCGGCGCTGGGCAATATCGCGTTGCAGTCAGCATTGAACCCGGCCACGTACAATCTGCAACCGCGCGAGCAGCGCAACGGGCCGCGCGTGTTCGTGCTGGACAATGTCGATCCACAGTCCGTCGGCACGACGCTGACGGAAGTTCGCCGCAGCGACCCCGGTCTTGAGCGGACGGTGATCAATGTCATCAGCAAGTCCGGCGAGACGGCAGAGACGGCGGCGCAATTTCTCATCGCGCGGGCGCTGCTCAAGGACGCGCTCGGCGATGAGTATGCAAAGCACGTTGTCGCGGTGACGGACCCGTCCTCCGGCACGATGCGCCGCATTTGTGATGCTGAAGGGTACGCCACGCTGCCCGTGCCCGAGGGCGTGGGCGGTCGCTTCAGCGTGCTGTCGCCGGTCGGCTTGTTCAGCGCCGCCATGTGCGGGATAGACATCGCAGCATTGCTCGATGGCGCGGCCGCGATGGATTCGCGGTGTGCTTCGACGGACATCGCGGAGAATCCCGCAGCGACCTTGGCATGGGTGCTCATCGAACTGTATCGCAAGGGGAAGATCAATCACGTGCTGATGCCGTACAGCAATGGGTTGTACCTGCTTGCGGACTGGTATCGGCAGTTGTGGGCGGAGTCGCTGGGTAAGCGTGTTGATGTGGACGGCCGGGAGGTGTTTGTTGGCCCGACGCCGATCAAGGCCTTGGGCGCGACGGATCAGCACAGCCAGGTGCAACTCTATCGTGAAGGGCCGAACGACAAGGTGATCGGCTTCATGGAGGTGGCGTCGTTTGCGGATGATGTGACGATCCCCGATGATCTGCCGGCTGAAGCGGTTGAACAGTTGTCATACCTTGCTGGCTCAACGCTGGGGACACTGCTCAACGCGGAGATGCGGGCGACACAGTACGCGTTGACGGACTCACACCGGCCGAACTTCACGATTCATTTCCCAAGCATCACTGCGCAGCATGTGGGTGAGTTTCTGCAGCTCTGGATGGTGGCCACGGCATACGCGGGGTTGATGCTGAACATTGATGCGTACAACCAGCCCGCGGTGGAGACGGGGAAGCTGGCGACGTTTGGCCTGATGGGCCGCGATGGCTACGAGCACTGGAAAGCGAAAGTGCTGGGTGAAGATGGAGGGTAAAAAAAGTGGGCGACGACCTTTCGGTCGCCGCCCGTTCAATTCAACTGGTTCCTCAAACTCGTGAAGCGTTACCCGAGAAGCTGTAGGACGGATTGCGGCTGGGCATTGGCGATCGACAATGCCTGCATGGCTGCCTGCGACATGATCTGCTGTCGGGTGAGGTTGGCGGTTTCCATCGCGAAGTCTGTTTCGCGAATGGAGGCCTCGGCTGCCGAGGTGTTCTCGAGCGCGACACCAAGGTTGTTGATGGTCGAACCCAAGGTGTTCTTCTGGAACGCACCAAGGCGACCGCGAAGACCGGAGATTTGCTTGATAGCTTCATCAACGATCTCCTGCCCCTTGTTCAGGTTGCCTGTAACGACGTTGTTGTCGCCACCAAAGCGAAGCGTGGAAAGGAGGTCAGAACCACTGCCGAGACTTGCGACATTGACCGCGCCAATACCGATCGACGACTTACCAGCTGCACCAACCTCTGGCGAGAGGTTGAAGTTCGCACCACCGCCGGTGATATCAAACGAGGTGGACGTGGCATCACGGTTGACGTCGTCATCGCCATCGATCTTGACGGTGATGTCGAAGCCGTCAAACACGGCACGTGCCGTTAGGCCGTTGGTGGTGGTTGCTGAATTGCCGTTGATGGTGAGCTTGATATCCGTACCGGCATTATTGAGGTCCGTATCAGCGGTGTCGGTGTCGGCGAGGCCATCCTCATCGGCTTCGAAGACGATGTCGCCATCGCTGTCACCAGAGCCATCGAGCACACGGACGCGAACGAAGTTCTCAGCACCATACTCGGTACCCACGAGGGTAATCAGCGAGTCGCCGGTACCGCCGAGTTCACTCGCGCTGACGCCGATGTCATCAGAGAAGTTGTTGATGGCGCTCTGGATATCCTCGGCCGTTGCACCTGCAGCAAAGGTGAACTGCTGCGATCCCTTGGCACCAGTTACTTCGATCGTGATTGAGCCATCGTTGGTCGCATCGCCGAAGCCAGCACCACCAGTGATGGACGCGGTGGACAGGAACAATGTACCTGTAGTGGCGCTTTCCTGAACATCGACGGTCACGGTGGTGGCATCGCCGTTATCACGAAGCCGCGCCGAGTTGATGGTGATGGCATCAAGGCCATCACCTTCGTTCTCCACGGTGTAGTCAAACGAGCCGTTGAGGAGCTTCTGACCATTGAAGCTGGTGGAATTGGAAATTCGGTCGATGGTATCGAGAATGGAGTCGATCTGAAGCTGATTCGCTTCCTTCTCTTCTTGCGAAAGACCAGCTTCGTTGGCGCTTTCGCCGACGAGCGATTGGAGTTCGAGCAGAAGGTTGTTGATTTCCTGCAAACCACCTTCGGCGACGTTGACCACCTGCTCAGCCCGCTGGGCGTTGTTGATGGCAGCGGTGATTGCGGCCTTTTCCGAACGCAGACTTTCGCTGGCGATCAGGCCAGCGGGATTGTCCGCACCGCGATTAATCTGCAGACCTGTGCTCAGACGCTCCAAGCTGGTGTTCAGCCCTCGATTCTGGTGACTAAGCACTCGCTGTGCCAGCATTGAAGCAACGTTTGTGTTGATCGTACTCATGTTTGTGTCCTCCGTGAACACGCTTCGACCGCACTCGCGATCGTCGCAATCCCTTTTAGTTCTTCGAACAATCACGGTGATCGTCCGATCGATACACCTTGCGTCGCGGCAGAGGTGGCACCAGTTGCACGCGATGTATCGACAGCGCCACCTCCATACTTCACTTGAGGACCGGAAAACAGTTGAATTTTTTCCCCGCCTTGCCAAACAGCCCAATGCGACCATTTACCAGAAATAATCCAAAATAAAAACGACCCTGCCGCATCGCAGGGCCGTCAAGCTGATGATTATAAGACACGGCACGTTTGTTCTAGCACAACACCGGTTTCGATTTCATTTTATTGCAGCAACGCCAGGACGTTCTGTGACGTTGCGTTTGCAGTCGCCAGCACGGATGTTCCCGCCTGACTGAGGATCTGTGCTCGTGTGAGTGCGGCGGTTTCACTTGCAAAGTCAGCATCCCGAAGCTGAGATTCGCTGGCTGTGAGGTTCTCCAGACCGATCTGCATAGAGCGGATATTGGTCTGAATGGTGTTGCGTTCAAATGCACCGAGTCGTCCACGAACGATCGAGACCTCAGTAATCGCGTTCTCCAAGATTTCCGCAGCCTTTTGTGCGTTCCCATCGACGACCGAATTTGTCTGTCCGGTTCGAATTGAATCCAGAAAGTATCGCACGCCCTCCACCATTGTCCCGCCGAGTCGGCTGGCTGCCATGGACTGCACACCAAAGCCGACCTGCTGCGTTGCATTGATTTGTGGGCCAAGCTGATAGGTCGAACCACCGCCGGTAATGTTGAACGTACTGGAATCACCAGTCACGCTCGTGCCAAACGACTCATCCAGTAGCATCTTCATGCTCAGCGTCGGTGAATTGATACTCACATCCAGCCCGCTACCGTTGGCCACAGACCCATTGACCAGCGCAACGACATCTGCGCCTTCATCGCGTTCAATGACCGCCGTATCGTCGGGTTCTTTATGAAGCTGGAAGAAATCCCCACCTTCGCCAACTTTTCGAACGGAGACAAACTGATCAGAGCCGTACTTTGCGGAGTTGAAAGTCAGCCCTTCATCAGGATCAGATTCGTTGACCAAAGAGGCCGTGACGCCGGTGGAATCCTTGACCGAGTTGACGGCTGCCACGACATCGCTGAACGAAGTGCCTGAGACAAACGACAACGTCTGCACGCCAACATTGCCAGCAATTTCAATTGTGACACTGCTCAGCAATTGGCCACTGGCCGGCAGTGTACCCGGGTCGGCCGAAACGCCTGAGAGGAACAAGGATGCTGTTTCCGCTGCGCTGATCACTTCGACATTCACAGGCACATGGCTGTTGTTGCCGAACTGCGCGCTGTGAATCTGCACACCGTTGATCTCAGAAGTATTCACGCCCGACGTAAGGTATTCCATCGAACCATCAAGGAGTCTCTTCCCAGCGAAGCTGGCAGTATTGGATATTCTCGTGATGGAATCGATAGCACTGTCGATCTGCAACTGGTTGGCCTCGATCTCCTCCTTGCTCATCGCACCAGTATTCGATGCTTCGACAACGAGACTCTTGATCGAGTTGAGCAGGTCAGCCACTTCCGCGAGATACCCTTCGGTGGTGGCAATCACCAGCGAGGCCCGCTCGGAGTTGGAGATGGCCTGCTCCACACCACGCATTTCACTGCGCAGCCGTTCTGAGACAATCAGCCCTGCAGGATCGTCCGCACCGCGATTGATACGCAGTCCGGTTGAGAGCCGCTGTAGACGAGTGTTCAAATCCGTGTTGGTGCGAGCAAGATTGCTCTGTGCAATAAGCGAACTGATATTCGAATTGATCCTAGCCACGGCAATCCTCCTTGATTATGAGGCCGGATGGTTCCTTTGGGTACTCGGATGATCCGTCATCAAGTACAGTACGTAGTCATTCCCGATCACTTCAGTTCAGGCGCTTTCTCGCTTGGCCTGATTGTTTTTATCCGTCAAGCGGACGGAGGTTGATATCGACTGACGGTTCTGCGATGACCGCCCGGGCAAACGTGGAGGGACACTCATTGCTGGCGTCACCTGCCCCTTGTTCAACTCCGCAGCCCGTTCATTTTCACGCTTAATTGCGTCATACACTTCCTTGCGATGCACAGCGATATGCGAGGGTGCCTTAATGCCGAGGCGAACTTTATCCCCGCGGATGTCGACCACGGTCAACTCTATGTCATCGCCGATGATGATCGTTTCGTCGCGGTGTCGTGAGAGCACCAACATGTCTTCGGCTCCTTCCTGGTCTCGAGCGGAGGCGGGGCGGTATGGCGACAACACAATGGCTGACGCTCGGTGCCCGTACCTACGTCGTTCGAGGCATCCATGCCTCGAGTTCGATCGGTTTGTCCTGAACGGCTGGACATGGCCGCGACGTTAGGCAGAGGCGGCCTGGGCCGGCTCTGCGAGTGTGACGATCTCATGGCGCGTCGTCCATCGTTTTTCAGCCAGCACAAGCTGCAGCGCCTGCTGATTACGAAGGTTAATCACCAGGGGGCCCTGAAGATTCGCCGTAAGCGAGCGATCGTACTTGTTGATGATGACGAAGACCTGTGAATCATCAATACTTGCAAGATTGAGTTCCTGCATCTGCTCGCGTCGGATCGTGGCTTCATAGTCCTCAACCCAGAGACTGGGATCACTGACGACGAAGGCCAGATCAGGTGATTCCACCGACTGCAGCCAGAAGAAGACACCATCGTCGTCCGGCTGGAGCAATGCGAACTTCTTGTAGCTGGAAAAGCCAAGAAGTCCGGCAGGGAATGTGATGATGCGGCTGTCGTCAACTTCGACGGTACCAAATCGCGTTGTCTGCACGTTCATGTGAACGCTCCAATCCTCGGCCAACCATTCCATGGTCAGTGCGAACTCGACTCCATCCGAAATTCGCGACCTCCTGTCAAGAAACACGGCCTGGCCGGGAGGCCGTGTTTCAACCATTCATCTCAGAAAGTCAAGCAAGCTCAACGACGACACGAACGAAGCCGTCTGCAGTCCCGCCTGCAACTGTTGTTGCAACACGGAAAAGCGAAGGGCCGCCTCGGTGTAATCAAGATCTTGCAATTGACTCTTCAAACTTTTGTCCTGTATCTGTAAATCTTCTTCACGCAACGCAGCATCTGTAACCTGCCGAGTCCGAACCCCGACTTTCGCACGCGTCTGCGTAAAGCGGTCCAAATCGTCTTCAAGCTTTGCTGTTGCAATCGATATGCCATTTGAGTCATTCGACTCCAAGGCGTCACGAAGCATGATCAGATGGGAAATGACGCTTTCCACGGCAACTGTTGCGCGGTCTTCACCGGTCAAAGTTGCGCCGCCATTGGTGCCCGTCGTACCAAGTATCCCCAGATGTTCCGCGGCGAACGATCCATTGAGCGCTGTAACCGTAGTGGCGGCATCTGGCGGGCTGGTGTTGTCCGTCAGGGTAATTCCGTTGCCGTCGGCTGCAAGGCCGGCCTCAAACTCGGCCGGGACATCATGGCCGGCATCGTCTGCGGCGGCGTTGATGATGTCCAGGACATCTTGCACGGTCGAGGCACCAGCGAGGTCCACATCGATCGTCTCGCCGTTCTTGAGCATGATGCGAAAATCCAGATCAGCTTCGGGCTTGGGATCGCCGGTTTGCGGATCAACGCTGCCTGTGAGGATTTCAACACCTGTACCGTGATTGAACTCGCTCAGTTTCGTCGTGCCCGACATTGAACGGATGCCCAACTGTGTGGCCGTATCACCACCGTTGACCTCCTCGACGGTCATCACACTGCCGGAGAGTGTGTTGATGATGTTCAACCGATCCTGGTCCTTGTTGATCTCGACTTTCACGCCGATTTTCAGTCCAGCCACGGCATTGATAACGTCCTGCACAGTCTCCGCACCGGACAGGTCCAGCTCGCGTGTTTGGCCGCCATTGGTGATGCGGATTGTGCCCAACGGAACATTGACGCCGCTGAGATCATCCAAGGAACTCGATGGCAGGAGCTTTGGGTTGAGATCTTCGCCAACCGTGCTCACTCCGCCTGGGAAGACTTGCTTGATGCCCAGATCAGCCGCGACGCCACCCTGGGCGTTCGAAGGCGTGTCGGTAATGGTGATATCCATGCCTGCCCCCGGCGTGATCGACAGTGCCCTGCCGGAAGTGTCGATCTGCACCACGACATCCGGATCGATCGGCTCAATGGCGTTCTGCAACGCGTCGATGACGTCCTGCACCGTGTGTGACCCGGTGAGGTCAACCGTGAGTTCGGTACCGTTAACATTGATGTTTATTGCACCAAGTGCAACGCCAAGACCGCGTGCGCCCTTGAGGTCGGCCAGCCGTGTTTGACCAGTCATGACTGGCTCAAGGTCGCGCTCACCCTGGACGCGCTTGCTCATCACGCCGAACGCTTCTTCGGCTGAGACGGTAATGGGAACGCTGCGAGAAAGGCCTATGTCGGTTAGCAAACCCTCGCCTTGTCCCATGTACTGCACGCCGCTGAGCAGTTTGTTCAATGGTGTGGAGGCAGTATCGCTTCCACCGAAGAGATACAGGTCTTGGTATTGCCGATTTCCTATGGCGATCAACTGCTCAAGAATTGAGTCGACGACCACTGCCTGTGTGGAGCGGGTTGCTGCATCACTGCCGCTGCCGACTTCACCTAGGCCAATCGACTTGGCTTCGAGTACCAGCGAACCGGCTTCCCCGAGCGCGGAGTCCACGTTGTTGAGCACCGTCTCACCGTGGGTCAGATTCCGCATCCGCTGCTCGCGGCGTTCAATCAGATCGTCGAGCACAGCAATCGAGCTTGCAGCCACCGGCGCATCGGACGGCCGCAGCACCGACTTGCCCGAAGCAAGCTTCATCTGCATATCCAGCAGTCCCTGGTTGGTCCGATTCAGTGAACCAAGCATCAGTTTCGAGCTGAGCATGTTGGGGACGCGGCCGAGATTCGATGGAATGATGGACATGGTCTATGCCTGTAAGACTGGGCTGACTACAGATTGATCAGAATCTGCATGGTTTCATCGATCACGCTGATGTACCGTGCCGCGGCCTGGAACTGCCGCTGAAACATCAGAAGGTTGATGGACTCCTCATCAAGACTCACGCCTGACACGGCCTGCACTTGTGCATCAAGGTTTTCGCGAACCAGTCGCGATGACTCCACCGCGCCGTTTGCTGCACTGAGTTTTACACCCAGGTCGCTCACTGCACTTTGCCAGTACTCCCGCAGGTTCTTTCCGCCCAATTCTTGTATCGAGGCGTCCTGCAGCTTAGCGATGCCTAGAGCGGTTTCATTCGACCCTGGCACGTGACCGCCGCCAGCAGCAAGCATTGAAGGATCATCCTTAAGCGTCTGATTGACATCAATCGTCGCTGCTGATTGACCGGTAAAGAACGTGTTGATCCCCAGCACGGCCAAGGCACCGCTGGTGTCATCTGAGAAACTGATTGAGAATGAATCTTCAGCCGTCAATTGCAACGTGCTGCCGTCAGATGCGGGTGTCACGGCTGCGGTCACATGCGGCACGCCGACGACCGTGTTGATCTGCCCCACCACATCATCGAGGGACATGGAGCCGTTGACCATGATCTCGTGTGCTGTGCGCACACCGGTTTCACCATGAGTGACATGAATGAAGAAGCTGCCGTTTTCGACCTGAAACGGCAGCTTGGCTGCATCGGAGTTCAGCGCAGCGTCAGGGTTGGCAACAGAGTACGTTCCGGTCGCAGAGGTGATCTCAGTCTTGCTCTGCCCCTGGCTGTGCAGACGGTTGACCTGGAAAATCAATTGGGCAGCAAGTTCATCGAGTGTATCAATCGCTGGGCCGACGGTGCTTTGCTGCTGTTTGAGCAATCCACCGATCGTGCCGGAGTTGATGTTGATCAGTGTTCCATCGGCCTTGACGCGAAGACTTCTCTGGTGCTGGCCATTGATCTGCTCATTTCGAAGTTCCACACCGCGCGAAACGTTGCCAAGCACCACCGGGGTAGAACCAACGAGAACATCCACTGAACCATTGGATTGTTCAATGACGGAAAAGTCCATGAACTGCGATAGCTCATCAAGCAGCATATCGCGCTGATCGCGTAAGGCCGCCGCTTCATGATTGCCGACTTCCGCGTTGGCGATCTGCCCGTTGAGCATGGCGATGCGATCAAGCAGATCGTCGGCCTGGGTGATCGCCACATCAAGCGACCGGCTGATCTCGTCGTGCACCTTGCCATACTCACCACGCAACGATGCCAACCGATCAGCAAGTGTCTGACCCTGCTGAATGGCTACACCACGCATTGCAGCATCGTTTGGGTTATTCGCAAGTTCGGAAAAGTTGTTGAAGAACGTACTCATCAACGTGGACAAGTCGTTGTCCGTCAGTTCGTTCTGGATCGATTCTAATGCAGTGAGAAACCGCTGTTGCATGACATTGGCATGCTCCGCGCTGACCGAGTTGCGGAAACGCATCTGCAGCGCGGTGTCGATCTCACGCCGGATCGCTGTAATCTGCACACCCTGGCCGATCATGTGTCCGGCGACGCTCGTGTTACCGTGCGTCGGGGACATATGCACAGTACGACGATGGAATCCGGGCGTCGCTGCGTTGGCCATGTTATCGCCAGCAACCTGCAATGCCGCCTGGCTGGACAGCAAGGCCGACCGCCCGATTTGTAATGATCCGCTCAAGCTCATGCGAGTGTTCCTGGGTGGCTAGCTCTTGATGTCAATGTTGAACTCAAGCTGCGTTCCAACTGCGACATGGCCTCGCTGGCCGTACACCCCTGCACGACTCAGGGCCGACTGCATCGTCTGCATCACCCCGGCCATGTGTTTGGCAAGCGACTCTGCTGCATTGCGCAAGATCGAACTCTGCCGACGCACGTGATCGACCAACGTACGCAATGTGTCTGCCAGGTCCAACACACGTTTGCACATTACCTCGTTCTCAACCGCCTTGGCGATTTCAGACAGTGGCAGGGCCTCAGAAGCGTCGGGATCGATCATGCGTGTCATCTTTCGAGCCAACGCCAGTCGATGCCGTTCAATCTCGTTCATGCGCTGGACTATGGCCTGCTCCTGCTTGACCAGTTCCGTGACCGACTCGATACGGGCATACCGTATGGCCTGGGCCTTGTGCTCCATACATGCGAGCAATTGCTCGTGCTCATCAATGTGCGCATTGAGGAGTTTCTCCATGGCCTGCATCTCAGCGATCATGCGTAGGTCCTCTCAGTCATAGCTGCATCGCGCGGTTCCTGCGGCAGGTAGCGGTCAACAATGGTGTCAATCAGCGAAAAGTTCGATGCCTTGGCGACGCGGTCGGCAAACTGTTGATCCAGCAGCGGGCCGAAACGCTTCTCAGCGGTACCTGGCGCAAAGGGCCCTTCTGCCATAGAGCTGTCGCGCAATGCACCAAGGATCGGTGTGATGAAGGCCGTGGAAACGAGCTGCTCCGCTGCCTCGCGCAGGACTTGACGCTGTTCCTCACGGCTGCTTTGAGCTGTACCGGCCAACACGGCTGAGAACGTACGCTCGTGCTGGGCAACATTCGGCTCAGGCGTTTGCGCCGGTCCCATCATCACATCTGTATGAGCAATGGTTGAAATCATTGGGCGCTCAATTCACCACGACCTGCGCGTGCAGTGCACCGGTCTTTTTCAGTTCATGGATAATGGCGATCTGATCCTGTACAGGGACAGCGAGTTGATCCAGCGCTCGCAGCAATTCCAGCAATCGTGTGGCATTGCGCTGCCGCTGACTTGTGGTGTCGATGCCGCGCCAACGCTGTGGCTGTCCATCAGCAAGATTGCCTTGGCCCATCGCATCACCCGGCCCCATGCCGGGCATGTCGGGTTCCCCGGCGGCCTGGCCCATGCTCGTGATGGACATCCCGCCGTGCGTAATGCCTACGGGGCCAATTTCGACATTCCCGGTGACGAGAATGATGCCCTGCTTTTCATTGATGACCACGCGCGCTTCAGTTTGGATGAGTGACGGATCAATGGGAATCATCATCAGCATCGCGATGAATGATGCCGGTCGCTCGCGATCGGCGTTCGGTACCACAATCTTGATGTTCTTGGCATCTTCCACGCGGGCGATATCGCTGTAGCCATCCAGCATGAACTCATCGTTGATGGCCGAGGCAATGGTCGTTGCGACCGGGTAACCGGCATATTGGTCCTTGAGTACAAGCGTCATCGTGCCGTTGGGCGTCACGGGATTGGCGCGAATGTCATTGAGCATCTGGCCACCCTGTCGCACGACACCACCACGAGGGTTGTTTCCTTCGATGAACACTGGTCCACTCGCGTAGGCCAGCGGCATCAGGTCTGGCGCGTCCGGCCGCGGCGGCCGCAGCATCGACACAACCAGCCGGCCACCTTCCAGACTCGTGGCGTTGAACATCGCCTCCACGTGTACATCCAGCCGATCACCTTCTCGTACGCCGGTCGGCGGAATTTCCATCGTGACCTGCACCAGCGCGTATGCATCAGCCCGCGCCAACTCCTCGATATCCGTAATCGGGTTGCCGAGGTTGCGCAGCAGTTCTGCATAGGGGCGAGCGGCGACCAGTGAATCACGGGACCGATCACCAGTGCCATCCAGCCCGATCACAATACCCAGTCCGGTCACAATGTTGCGTTCGTGTCCCTTGAGGCGCACCAGATCCTGCACCGTGGTGCCATGCGCGATACTTGCGCACAGCGCAAGAGCGGCGCACACGGCTGAGTAAACGAATGCACGAAAGTAGCGTCTTTTTGCGATCATCGAGGACCTCCTGTCCATTTGGCGTTGTGCCGGAGGAGTACATTGCAATTGCCGGGCCAATCGCAATGTGGCCGCTGACCATCCACTGCCGCGTACAATCGCCGCGTGCACAATTCGCGGGACATCACGTTGAACGGTTCGCCCACCGATCGCACCGCACTTGTCATCGGGCCACTGGTCATCCTCGTGCTCATCGTGGTCATGGCCGGGTGGAACGGCCCTGTGCCGCACGCAGGCCTTGACGCACTCATCGTGCTCAGCGGTTCACTGCCCTGGGTCGCCTTATGGCTGGGCGCCGCCATTGGGCTGGGCTGGCCGCTGCGGTGTTGGCTTGCGCCAGCGTCACGCGATCCCCTTGTGCTTCAGACCGCGCTTGGAATTGCCGCCATGCTGAGCATGACCGCAGCCGCCGGTAGACTCGGACTATTGCAGTTTGGCGGCTCGCTCGGTGCATGGGTGCTCATCGCTCTGGGAATCGGGCTGGCTGCCGGGCAGCTTGCGCGACACATGCGAGCACATCCCAGGCGACAGTTCACCGCACCGCCATGGTTGATCTGGACCGCATCACCGGCCGTTGCCGTGCTGCTGCTGGCTTCCACCTCCGCGCCCGGTGGGTTGTGGGACAGCGAGTTCGGCGGTTACGACGCCATGAGCTACCACCTGCAACTGCCCAAGCAATGGCTCGATATAGGCGCGATCATCCCACTGCAACACAACGTGTACAGCTTTCTGCCGGGATACGTCGAAGGCGCGTTTTATCATCTCGCCGTACTTCGCGGTGATGCACATGCAGCCGTGTACGCGTGCCAACTACTGCATGGCGTACTGGCCGTTGTGACGGCCATGATCGTCGGTGCGGCGGTGCGACGATGGACAGGTGACACGCTCGGCAGCATCACGGCTGCGGTGCTGCTGATCGGTACACCGTGGGTCGTGGTGGTGGGTTCGTTGGCATACAACGAAATGGCAACGACCATCATGCTTGCAGGGGGTTTGATGGCGTATTTCGATAGGGAGTTGACCCCCGCACGACGCGGCGCGGTCATGGGTATCCTCGCGGCCGCCGCGTGTGGAGCGAAGCTCACCGCTGTGGGGTTCGTCGCCGCACCGCTGGGCATCGCGCTGCTGGCACGCGCACCGGCGCGCGCCTGGCCGCGAGCCATCGCGACTGGCTCGCTGGCGGGCGTGATCGTCCTCGGGCCATATTTCATCGGCAACGCAACGGCAACGAGCAACCCAGTGTTTCCGTTTGCAACATCCATCTTCGGTTCCGGACATTGGGATCAGCAGCAGGTCGAGATTTGGCGCGATGGCCATGCCAGTTCCGGTGTGGTGACCGAACGTCTCGAACAGGCATGGCACCAACTGATGCGCTACGGCATTGGGACGCAGCCCGATCCTGCAGAACCGTGGCACGCGCAGTGGTCGCTGCTGCCGTGGCTAGCATTGGTATCGCTGGCATTGATCCTCATCATCCCCCGTCACCTGGGTGTGAGCACCGCACTGCGGAGGCCTGTCTTGCTGCTTGGGGGAATGATCGCAGTGCAGTTTCTGTTCTGGATCACACTGACACACATCAAATCGCGTTTCATGCTGCCGATGGTCGTACCCGCTGCAGCCATAATCGCCATTGCTGTGACAATCATCCTGACCCGATGGCGTCATGTGCCTGTGCTGCCGATCGCACTGGCCATTGGGTTGACAAGTTGGTGTTGTGTAGCGGTGTATCTCTTTTCGCAGCAGGCGGGCGGGCGGCCGGCCGCCCGCATCGCCATGGTCGACACCCTGTCCGGTGCGGCGCTGAGCAGCGCTGATCGCGAGCTGCTCGCAGAACACAGCCCGGTGATGTTCATCAATCATCGGCTTGGCCATGAGAGCCACGTGCTGCTTGTCGGTGAAGCGGCGCCACTGTATTACACCGGCAACTATACCTACCAGACCACATGGGATCGCGGCCCGCTCTCTCATGCGATGCAACAGCACGGAGAGCAACCGCAGGCGTGGATTGATGCTCTGCGAGAAGCCGGGTACACCCATATGCTCGTCAACGACTCGATGCTGCTGCGTTGGGAGAACGCGGGCTGGAACGATCCTCTACTGACTGCCGATCGTGTGATCGACGCGGCAGACCGGTACGCCAAACTTGTGCAGCGATGGGACACCGGCGAGCGCCTCTATCGACTCGACTGACTCGCCCTGCAGTTACGGAAAAAATTTGCGTAAACGCAGGCGATCAAGCTCAACGCGCGTACGTTCAATGCGAAGCTGTAAATCTTCAGGCCAGTCCGTCTCGTCAGCTCCTGCTTTCATGGCTTCCAGTAGCTTCAATGCTTCCTGGTACTCAGCAATGCGCGCGCTCAACTCGCGCTGATCGTCTTCAGCCGACTCTAACAACCCCAATGCCCGCTCATACCCGCGACGCAGTTCTTCCAGCGATGTACTCGGCGTGCTGTCGCGTGGGTCAAGCGATGCGTCATCGGGTTCGGCGTGCCGTGGCAGTTCGGGAACCATCACTTCCGGTTCCGATTCAACGGCAACAGGTTCCTGCTGCACAGCATGGGGCTGATTCATGAAATTGACCACCACAACGACCATGAGTGCCACAATGACCATGCCCCCAGCCACAACAACCGTCATCGGCAATCGGTGCTTTGAGGACGACGGCCTGGCCGTACGCTTCGTGATGGTTGAAGTCTGCGGCTGCGTGCGTGTTGCGACGGCTGCTGGTGCAGTTCGTTGCGCGGTTGGCTCACCACCGAACGATGAAGGCAACGAGTCACCAGAGTGTTCGCCCGAGCCAAGCAGTTCTGCATCGCTGACAAAACTGGAGATCGTGCGTGGCTCATTCTCCTCGCCGGAACTTCGCCACATCGGCATGGGCGATCGCGGAGCAGTCGGACGGACATCATTATCGGTTTCGGCTTCCCACGGCAGCGGACGCACTTCCGGCAGGCCGAGGTAATTACGATCCATGTACGCCCCGAACGCCGCGCCGCAGGCATGGCACGCGTGATCGCCAGCATCAACCGATGCATCACACTGATGGCAATACCCAAGCAGATGCGACAAGCCGGGCACATGTTTGGCGATGGTCCAGAACTGGCGGGTCGTCGGGCCGCGCACGATGGTGAACCTGGTCACGCGGCCTCGCTCGACCAGCCGCAGGAGTGTTTCATAGCTGCAGCCGGGTTGAAATGGCCGATCAACATCGCGAACAAACCACGGCCCCATCGCGTTGTGGGTGGCCTGGCGGCTGAGCGGCTCGAACAACCCACCACATGCCCGACAGCGCTCGGCCAGCGCCTGCGCGTCGCCGCAATACGGACAGATGACCATCTTCTGCTCAGCCATATTCACTCCTGGCTTCACTGGCCGATCTACCGGCCCGGTTGACAAACCCTGCCAAAGGTGATTCGCTTACACACCGTGCAACACAGTACACCCACCATCTTAACCGCTGCGATGCTCGCGTTCTCCATGGCATGGTACGGCTGCGCTACCCCTTCGGATGCGAATCGCAACGCGGATTCCACGCCGCGCACGGAACCAGCAGCGACTGTAATCGATGCCCGGCCAGCCGCGCTGATCGACGGGCGCAGTCTGATGTGGGGCGATGTGCGCGTCAAACTTAGCGAAGCAGCCGGCGGCGAGGTGCTGCGGGAGATCATTCTCGAACGCGCCATTGACAAGGCCCTCGACAACGCAGACATGACGATTTCATCCGATGACCTTGCTCGTGAGCGTCGTCTTCTGCTCGAGACGCTCAGCGACGATCCTGATGTCGCCCTTCGGCTTCTGGATGAACTGCGCGTCCGCCAGGGCCTTGGTCCGGCTCGCTTCAACGCGTTGATGTACCGTAATGCTGCTCTTCGTGCACTGGTGAAAGATCAAGTGCAAATCACTGAAGCGTCAGCCCGTCGTATGCATGAGATCACCTACGGCACCAGACGCCAGGCCCGTCTGATGATCCTGCCTACCCTCGGCGCAGCGCAGCATGCCATCGATCGCGTTCATGGCGGTCAGTTCTTCGGCGATGTTGCGGTCGAGATTTCCACCGATGCAAGCGCTTCACGCGGCGGATTGCTGGAACCAATCAGCCGGGCGGATTCCAGCTACCCCGAAGCGCTGCGAAGTGCGCTCTGGGCGCTGCAACCCGGCGAACTCTCCAGCCCCATCCTGCTCAATGATCAATATGCGGTGCTCATGTTCATCGACGAGATCGAAGGTGAGGATGTCGCCTTCGATGATGTCCGCGATGAGATGCACCGACTGGCGCGGTTGCAACGCGAGCGGATGCTCATGGATCAGCTTGCACGCGACCTGGTGCGCAACGTCTCCGTGACGATTTTCGATGATGCACTGAACGAGAGTTGGAGAATGATGCGTCGCAACCGCCGTTGATGGAATACGATCCTTCCCCGTGACGCACCTCGCACCGGAAACCCCACCTTCACCCACCGCACTTGATGCGTCAGCCGTGAGCGTGGTTGATGTGAAGTTGACCTATCCCGCCCGACGCCGCCAAACGCAGCGCATCGCGCTGAATGGCGTGTCACTTGAAGTGCAGCCGGGGCACAGTGTCGCGCTGCTCGGCCCGAACGGTTCGGGCAAGAGCACGCTCATGCGCGTGCTCTGTGGCTTGCTGCCAAGCGATTCCGGCACGGTCCGCGTGTTCGGCGAGCAAAGCCCCGCAGCACGTCGCCGCGCACTGGGTGTTGTGTTTCAAAGCGACAGTCTCGATCCGCATCTGACCGTGCGTGAGAACCTTCGGGATCAAGCCACGCTGTACGGCATCACCGCTACTGAAGCGCGGCAGCGTATTGATGACACGCTTGACGAAGCGGAACTTACGGATCGCCGTGATGATCTCGTCAAGACGCTCAGTCTCGGCCTTGCTCGCAGGGTGGACCTCTGCCGCGCACTGCTGCACCGCCCCCCGCTGCTGCTGCTGGATGAACCGACTGTCGGCCTGGACCCGACCGCACGCGAGCGCTTCCTCGCCATGATTGACCAGCGACGCGCTGCGGACAATCTCACCGTGTTGATGAGCACGCACCTGATGGATGAAGCCGATCGACAGGATCGCGTCATCCTGCTGCACGAAGGACGAATCGTTGCTGATGGCTCACCAGCCGCGCTGCGCAGCAATCTTGGCGCGATGCTCGTCACCGTGCATGACAGCACCTGGCAACCGCCGGCCGACGCAGGAAGCTGGCAGCGCGCAGCAGGGACGTGGACGATGCCGCTGAGTGATGATGTCGATGTGCTTCGCGCCACTGCAGCTGATCTTGCTGAAGCGCGCGTGCCGTACTCAGTTGCCCCGCCGACGCTTGCCGACGTGTTCGAACATTTCACCGGCACCAAACTCAACAGCCAGCCATCACGCCCCCTGCCAAGCAAACGGAGCCGACGATGAACGATCCTTCGGGCCTCGCCATCGCAGCGGTGATCTGTCGGCGGGAGTTGATCCGCTTCGTGCGGCAACCGGCAAAGATGGCCGCCGCCATCGGCACGCCGCTGCTGCTGTGGCTGCTCATGGCCAGCGGGTTTGCTGACAGTCTCGGCCCTGAATCGCTTGGCGATATTGCCTACTCCGCGTTTTTGCTGCCGGGCGTCATGACACTCGTTGCGGTGTTCGCTGCGATCTTCGCGAGCATCAGCATCATCGAGGACCGCCGCGATGGCTGGCTGCAATCGGTGCTCGCATCACCCGCGCCGCGCTGGTCGATCGCGCTTGGCAAAGTCGCAGGCGGCGGCATCGTCGCATGGGTACAGGCGGCGATCCTGCTGCCATCACTGTTGCTGCTGGATGTCACCGTGACTTGGCAAGTGATCGCGATGATGCTCGCAGCACTGGCTGTCGTCAGCATCGCCATGGCTGCGATGGGCGTGGCGTTTGCGTGGAAGTGCGAGACGACCGGCTCGTTTCACGCGGTGATGAACCTCGTGTTCATGCCGATGTGGCTGCTCTCGGGCGCGTTTTTCCCAGCCGATGGTGCTGCGGAATGGATGCAGCCATTGGTGCTCATCAACCCGCTGACGTGGGCCACCCACGCGATCCGCGCCCCGCTGCTGGGCGAACCTGCTGCGATGGCGATGTTGATCTCATGCGCCTTTGCCATTGGCA
>PWVT01000062.1 GCA_003562195.1 Phycisphaeraceae bacterium
GCACTTCCACCGCATCAAGGTCATACTTGAGCACGAGCACGTCGTTTTCGCCGAGCGACTTGGCGAAGGTGCGTGCGTGAGCGGTGATGGTTTCCGCGTTCCATTGGCTGGGGGGCAGCAGTTCCGCCAGTTCACCGATGATGCCGTGGCTGTTGTCCTCCGGGTTCACGCCGCACACGAGCGTGCGGTAGCGGTGGCCGAGCAGGTCAGCAAGCAGGTGTTGGCCCCACTGGATGCGGATGCGGTCGCGGTCGGTGCTGGCATGTCGCGGGTCGCCTGCGGGAAGCATGACGATGCGGTCCGATCGCTGGTCGGCCTGAACGAGCAGATCGCCTTCATCGTCATACAGTCGCGGCGTTTCACTGGCTTGCGTTTGTGTCATGGGTTTCTCCTCGCGGGTGTGTATGGCAGTATATCGCCGCCAAGCCCGGGGATTGCAATCCCCGGGCTTTCGGGTTTTCAATTCGCCCCGGCGAGCTTGCGCACCGTCATCATGAACGTCCGCTTCATGTTCGTGTGCATGCCGTACACCAGCGAGGTGTAAATCGCCCCGGCGATGACCGCGCCAACCACCAGACTCGTGCGCCCCGCCGTCTCGCTTTGCCGCAGTGCGTCCTGAATCGTGTCCGCAGGGTACACCAGCGCCATAAGCAGGTTAATCGGGCTGAACGTGCTCAGCACCGCGCCAACAACGTTCAACCTGTTGCCGCTGGCAAAGCCGCACAACGTCAGCACGCTCACGATCGCAAAGACGATCCCCACCGCCGCGATCACCGAGCCAATCGTGCCCTTGCTCTTGATCGACCATTGCAAACCGACCATCACGCAGAACGCGACGAATGGCACCAGCATGATCGGTAGCGCGATTGCCGCTTCAGGAAGCACCACCGGCAAGTTGGCCTGGGCGTTGTCGATCGTTACTGAGACGTCAACACCGCCGCTGCGGCCGAACCCGCCCGCCATGATGTACAGCGCGAGAAGCCCCATCGTCGCGATCGGTACCAGCAGCATCGGCAGCAGGAACTGAATCAACCCACGCAGCTTGCCTGAAAGGTACGGCCCCGGTTGAATCGGCGTGGTGAGGATGATGTCCAGCCCACCGTCTTCACGTTCGCGGCTGACGGCCGTCGCGCTCATGTTCAACGCCGCCAGCGTGATGATTACAATCTCCGCCCCGACGATCGACGCGATTGCCATCTGCAATGCTGGACCATCGAGCAGCCCAGTGTGGAACATGGTCAGAAGCACCACCGCTGCGATGATGCCGAGAGCTGCAAAACCCCACCTGCCGAGCATTGCCGGCAGCGTCTTGCCACGAGCGACGGCTTCGCGCCATGCGATCGGGTTGGTGCCCACCGTCCGGGAAGGCCGCTCGCTGGCGTCCTTGGCAGCAAGGCCGAACATGCGGCGATACCACGGCACTGAGCCCGTCTTCGCGCCAATCACTCGCAGGCGAATCGTGGAAAACGCAATCAGAATCGTGCTCAACCACACGCACAGCCAGACAAACGCGTTGATCGGTCGGCTCATCCACAGTGATTGCAGCCACGTCGTCGCCTCGCCGGTGAAATCGTGCGGCACGTAGACGTTGGAATACAGCAGCACTTCCAGTGAAAGGAACGGGTTGAGCGGCGTGATGACGGTCGTCAACTGCTCGCTCGCGCCAGGGCCGACGGGCTGGCGTAACTGAAGGTCGATGGCGTAGGTGATAAACAGGTACATCACGACGGTGATGTAAAAGATGAACACCGCCCGCCGCCCCGCGGTCCGTGTCACGCTGAGCGTGATCGCAATGGCGCCGACCAGTAGCGCGCTCGCCCCGGCAATGGCGTAACTGGAGAAAATGGCGTGTCCCGGCACCCCGCCGAAGTACTGCGTCACCGCGAACAGCGGCAAACTGGAGAACAACAGGGCGAGGATGAAGAACAATCTGCCGAACAGATTCCCCAGCACGATCTGCAAGGAGTTCAGCGGCGTGGTGAGCAGGATGTCCCACGTGCGGGGGTTGGCTTCCTGCGCGATTGCCCCAGCCATGAACACCGGTGCGAGCAGGCAGATCAGGATCACCTGCAGGTAGCTGACGACCTGGAACATGGTGGCACCACCCATCGCCAGGTCGCGTACCGATGGCGCCCCTGTTGCGCTGACGGAACTGAGCAGCGCCAGCAGCAGGACCACGATCATCACGCCGAGGTAGCCGGCGCGGATGTACAGATGCCGCACCCGCCGTGAGCCGCCCTGGACAAGCCGCATACAGATGGGATTGGTCGGCAGCAGTCTCAGAAGCCAATTGAGAATCGCCGGCATGAACTCACGATAGTACGGGACAAGCCCCCGGCAAGGCAACGCCATTGTGCGATCTCGCGGAGTTGCGCAGGCGTCGGTGGCCGTTGTCTGACGCTCCCAATTGGCGCGAAGCGGCACCCGGTGGGTAGAAAACCCCCGTACCGGTACAGTTTGAATCCGGTGGTACAGGCGTCCCGCCTGAGGAACGTATCAACAGGCCAGAGGCCTGTTCCACTTTCAAACTGTACCAGTACCAAAACCCCGCCTCCAGTTGACAAGTGGTATCTCAAATGAGCATAATGACTATCTGAACAATCTGTGGAACATCGTCGATGCGTGTGCAAGGCGAGTCCACTTTATCCACGGCCCGCCCCGCGACACGGGCGAAAACCGTTCCTTCCGCAGTGCCGGTTCCCTCGGCCACGCGGCAGTTGTCTCCGCTGACGACTGATAGATTGAACTGTAACGTTCGCTAGACTTTTTCACGTCAACCTCTTTTTTCACTGTCTTTGTGAGGAATCTGAACTGAATGAGAGATAGCCGGAATCGTTTGCACCAGCCAGACACCGGTTAATGTGCCCCTCATCGTGGTTTGCGTGAAAAATGCTTTTCGTTCGTGTCGTTGAACCGGTGATCTCCCGGCGTTTCTGTTGCGCCCGGTGACCTTGGGCGAGCCGCCAACCCTGCGGGGAATGCCGTGCCGCTCGCTCAACTACTGCTTGCCAACACTGGACTGATGATCACGCTCGCCGTTGTCGGCCTCATTGTCGGGGCGGCCGTTGGCGTGGTGGTCTTCTCCATGATCACCGGCAACACGTTGCGGCAGGCGAAGAAGGAAGCCGAACAAATCACAGTTGCTGCTGCGACTGAAGCCGAGGCCTCTAGACAGCGCATCGAACTCGAAGCCGAAAAGAAAGCCCGCGAACGTCGCGAAGCGCTCGACAAGGAAATTGCTGAAGCTCGCAAAGACCTCAAGGACGACCAAGTCCGGCTGATCAAGCGCGAGGACACGCTCGACAAAAAGCTTGATGCCATCGGCCAGCGTGAAAACCGCATCGACCAGCGCGAAGCCCAGCTCAAAACACTCGAAGAGGAAAACACCCAGCGCAGCGAGCAACTTGCCAAGGATCACGCTACAGTCAAGAAGCAGCTTGAGCAGATCTCCGGCATGACGCCCGAGCAGGCCAAGAACACGTTCATGGATGAAATCCGCCATGAATATGAGCACGAAGGTCACGCCCTCGCCCAGCGCATTCTCGATGAAGCCGAGCTTTCCGCCAAGAGCCGAAGCCGGGAGATCACCATCCAGGCCATCCAGCGATTCGCTGCGGAACACGTCGCTGACTCCACCGTCCGTTCAGTCCGAATACCTTCGGATGACATGAAAGGTCGTATCATCGGCCGCGAAGGTCGCAATATCCGCGCCCTCGAACGTGCCACCGGGGCGGACATTCTCGTGGACGACACGCCCGGCGTGATTGCCGTGTCATGTTTCGACCCGATCCGCCGCGCCATCGCCGGTGAGGCCCTGGCCAAACTTGTCGCTGACGGCCGCGTGCATCCCTCGCGCATTGAGGAGATCGTCGAAAACGTCCGCAAGGACATGACCGAACGCATTAATAAGGCAGGCAACGATGCGGTCATGGAAGGCAACATCCGCGGCCTGCACCCCAAGATCATCGAAGCCATGGGCAAGATGCACTTTCGCACGTCCTACGGCCAGAACGTGCTGCGGCACTCCATCGAGGTCGCATACCTCTGCCAGATCATTGCTGACCAACTTGGCCTCAAGGGCGATGTCGCCCGCCGATGCGGTTTCCTTCATGACATTGGCAAGGCGATGGACCACGAAATGGAAGGCGGCCACCCCGCCATCGGCATGGAGTTCTGCCGCAAGTACGGCGAGAAGTCCGAGGAAGTCCTCAACGCCATCGGTGGCCACCACGGCGACATCCCCTCGACGACGCCATACACCCCCATTGTCATGGCAGCCGACGCCATCAGCGGCGCCCGCCCCGGCGCCCGCCGCGAGTCGATGGAAATGTACATCAAGCGACTCGAGCAGTTGGAGGCGATCGCCAAGCAGTACCCGTTCGTCACCGAAGCGCACGCTGTGCAGGCCGGCCGCGAGATTCGCGTGATCGTCGATGCCAAGAAGGCGGATGACGCTGAGGCGTTCGCGGTGAGCAAGAAGATCGCCAAGCAGGTGGAAGAGGAAATGACCTTCCCCGGCGAGATCAAGGTGACGGTGCTGCGCGAAGTGCGGGCGGAATCCCTCGCACGCTAAACCGTACACCAAAGTAGTTGCATAGCCGCGTGGCGGAAGCCGGCGGGGCAGTGCGTTCAATTTGAATCCTTGCATCAACTGCGCGATGTACACCCTCCCCCGCGGGCTTCCGCCGCGCGGCTGGGGCGTTTACAATCGCTGTCATGACTGTCAAAGAAGTCCTCGCGGAACTCGAATCACTCGGCAGCGAAGCCCGGCGGAAGCACAACGCCAAGACCGGTCCAGATGGCATTCCCGGTGCGCCGCTCGACAAACAGTACGGCTGCAAGACCGGCGACATTCGCAAACTTGCGAAGAAGCTCAAGACCAATCATGAACTCGCGCTGAAGTTGTGGAAGACCGGCAACGTCGATGCGCAAATGGTGGCGATCCTCGCAATGGATCCGAAGGAACTGTCAGCAAAGCAACTCGACGCCATGGTGCGCGAGGTCCGCTTTGCATGGGTGGCTCAATGGCTGATGTCCTACGTTGTCGCGAAGCATCCTGAGAAGGATGCACTGCGCGAGCAGTGGATGAAAAAGAGCGAGAAGGATGGCTGGGCCGCCCGTGCCGGCTGGCACCTCACCGCGTCAAAAGTCAGTAAGGATGCGAAAGACCTTGACCTTGATGCCCTGCTTGATCGCATCGAAAAGGAAATGCCCAAGGCCAAGCCGGAAACGAAGTGGACGATGAACGACACCCTCGCTGCGATCGGCATCAACCACGCCAAGCACCGCAAGCGCGCCATCGCCATCGGCGAGAAGCTCGGCATCTATCGCGACTACCCCGTCTCCAAGGGCTGCACATCACCGTTCGCGCCGTTGTGGATCGAAGAAATGGTGAAGCGCAAGGCGTAACGGGGCGTTACCATGTGGCATTATCCTGACCGAACCGAGCCCTCGACCTTCGGTCGCCGCCTTTATGAGTATTACTCGGGCCACCGACACCTTGCTGGCTTCACGTTGAGGACCCGCCATGCACGACGCACTCATCAACCAAGTACTGCTCGGCCAGTACGAAGCTGCACTCTCCATGCTCAGAGATTCCATCGCCTCCTGCCCGGCGGAGCATTGGGAGACGAAGGTCGCGAATGACCCTGCCCGCTTCGTTGCCTTTCACACCTTGTACTGGGCCGACATCTACCTGAGCAGGAACATGGATGCTTTCGATTCGCACGAGTTTGTGATGGAAGGTCGCGGCCAGCCGTTCACCGAGGGCCAAATGCCGCCGGGGCTGCCCCAGCCGCGCGCGATTGAGTACGCTGACTTCTGCATCTCCAAGGCCCGCACGGTCCTGACTGGAGAGAGCCAGGCCGACCTCGCCGGCGACAACGGCTTCGGCCGACCGTTCAGTCGCGCCGAGATGCACGTTTACAACATCCGCCACATCCAGCACCACACCGGCGCGCTGTCCGCCCACATTCGGCGACTGGTGCCCGAGTTTCCCGAAGAGGGCATGGACTGGATCGACAGCGGCACTATCCATGTGGATTGAGCCAGTCAGATCATGATCCTGAAGCTCCCATCGTTCAGTCGCCA
>PWVT01000081.1 GCA_003562195.1 Phycisphaeraceae bacterium
CGGCTTGCCGATGGAGCGCGAGCCCACGGCGATGCCGTCGTTGTTGATCGCGTTGAGTGACGACCCGCCGGCATCGTGCAGCGGTTCGAGGTAGGTGTACACACCGTCATCAGGATGCCACGTAAACGCCGTCCACTCACCAAACTGCGTGGCTCGATGAGCACCGATCACGGTGCCGTTGTCGTTGATATCCGTGGCGACGGCCGAGACTATTCCATTGGGTCGCGGCAGGGTGATGAGGCCGGTGTCGGGCGTCCAGTAGAACGCTTCATCTGCTGTGACCCAGCATTGCATGTACGAACCGACGACGTGGCCGTGACTGTTCATCCCCCGGCCATTGACCGGCAATCGCGTCCCCGAAGGCCCACACGGCGGGCCTTCGATGATCGCGGTCACTTCGTACTGACACTGCGCCTGTGCGCTCGGCTGGCAGGCCAAAGCGAGGCAGAGTGTGGTGAATATCGCGGCGGAGTGCCGCATTGCGGTGCGGGCGTGGCGGGTGCGCATGATGGTCCCCGTTGCAGAGAAGAAGTGTTCTTGCCAACGGTCTCCTTGCAACCCTACCACATGTTGGGGGCGATGCAAGGAAAAGCGTCATTCTGAGACCTGGAAAAAGCCGTGATTTTGGTTGCCAGACCCAGAATCTGGCCGTACAGTTAGGTTGTGAGTGGGGCTCCGCATCGTTGGAGAGCGACGCGAAGCGAGCAAGAGAGAGACCCATGAACACCATTTTTGCAGCAGGGATCGGTACAGCGTTGCTCTATGCGACGAGCGTGGCCGGTGCCGACATTTTCTATACGGCGGACTTTGAGAGTCCGATGTTCAACCCCGGCCAGAGCGTCCATGCCATTGACGGCTGGTTCAATGGCTCGAACGCCGGTCAAGGCCACAGTGTGTCTGAGGGGCAGTCGTTCTCCGGCTCGCAGAGCTTGAAGTTTGATAATACCGCATTCAACAGCTTTTCCTCCGTACGCCGCGCCCTGCCGGAATATGAAGATGAGCTTCATGCCAGCGTCCGTGTGTATCTTGACGGAGCCACGCAGGCCAACCGTATGTACGGCATGTACCTCGTTGACCAACCTCTGGGCGCGATGGGTGATACAGCGCTTGGGCTGAGCATTGGCGGTGATGGCACGATCCGGGCGGGCACCGAATGGGCCGACACCAACTCGGACGAAGGCATCATCGGCACGGCATCGCCTGGCTCATATCTGGATCGCTGGTTGGAGATTTCACTTTCGGTCGAAACAGACCTGGCCACCACGGTGCAGATATCCGGTTTTGCCGGCGGCGGCACTGTCAGCGCGGACTTTCTTCTCAACGCCATGCCGCTCGGCCTGAATCTTGGGGCGGATTGGGCTGACACGACGCAGCGAAGCGGTATCGGGTACTTCGATGATCTGGTCGTCAGTAGTCAAACGATTCCCGCACCAGGCGCACTGGCACTGCTTGGCCTTGCCGGGCTGGTATCTGCACGACGACGCCGAAACTGATCACACCACTGAACCGACCAAACGAAACGACGCCGCGGGAGACCGCGGCGTCTTTCATGTGTCAGTGTTGTCACGCATCTTACGGGCACGCGCCCCACGCACCCAACAGGATGAGCAGGTCGCTGACATCAACGGTTCCATCGTCATTGAGATCGGCCGGGCAGTCGCCTTCACACGGCCCCCACGCACCGAGAAGGATTAGCAGGTCCGACACATCGACCATACCATCGCTCGTAAGGTCTCCGGGACACGGTGCTTTGGGTTGCGGGGCGAAGAAGACAAACACGCTCGGGTCGCCTGAGTTACCGACGACGAGATCAAGATTGCCATTGCCATTGAGATCACCGATGGCGAGTGTCGTCCCGACGCCGGGGCCTTGCCAGGTCCAGACTGGCTCGGTGGTAAGCGTGCCGTTGCCACCACCGTAGATGTTGACGCGGCGGCTGGAGAAGTGAATTTCTGCAAGGTCATCACTGCCGTTGCGGGTGACATCCGCAAAGTGCAGTTCACGCTGGCCAAAGAACGTGCCTTCAGCGGACCACGTATGGCTAAACGAATCATCCTGCTGATTCTCATAAAGCTTGGTGGGATTCTCACCCACAGCAAGATCGGGGTAGCCATCGCCAGTCACATCGCTCAATGCCACACCACGATCAGATGTGGTCAGGCCGTTGGTCCATGCAGGCGTGGTTTGCAGTGTGCCGTTGGAGTTGAGGTACACGGCTGTTTCAAAGTTAACCCACTTGGAAACGGCGACGTCCCGAAAGCCGTTGAGGTTTACATCAGCCGCAGCGAGCGTGCCCTGGATCGACGTTTCAGCCGACTGCCAGCTCGGTGTGTTTTCCAAAACACCGGGATTGGCAAATGCGAACATGGGGCGGTACGGATCAAACTCCGAGTTCCCCTGGTTGGCGGTAACGAGATCAATCATGCCGTTGTTATTGAGATCAATGGGCAGAGCGCTGTTGTTCCACGCGTTGCCAGGTTCATTCGACGTCCAGCCGGGTGATGTGCTGAGTCCGTCCGGGCCGTTGAAGTAAATCACCGACGGCGCCATGCCGAAGCCGCCGTTGGCTGCGAGCACATCGATGAAACCGTTGTTGTTGAAGTCGCCGACCTGCACATCGCCTGTCGACACTGCATCATCAGAGATCCACGATGCTGTGGCTTCAAGTTCGCCGCCATCATTGAAATACACGCGGTTGCGCCAATCTTCATACGGCGGGAAACTCTGCGATTGATAGCAGCCAGCAACGATGTCCAGCCAACCGTTGTTGCTGATATCGGCCAGTCGCACACCGCCAACTTGCAAGCGTGATTCAACTTCATCGTTTGCGTTGGTCCAGTCCGGCTCTTCGCCGAATGGATCCCCCATGCCGGTAGCCAGAGTCTGTGACTTGTTGGCATCTCGGTCGGTGATGGTGACATGGAGGTGGCCGTCAGCGGAGACTTCAACACGATCGGCACTCGCAACCGTCACAGTCAATGCCAGCGCAGCGATCATGCCCAACGCGTGCGCACATCTAGTGAGATCCTTCATTCCGTTCCTCCTCGATTTCGTTCTGGCTTTTCTTCGCCTTCGTCCAAGCCCGCCAGTATGCCTTGATAACTCATCCTCGTGG
This sequence comes from Phycisphaeraceae bacterium, assembly GCA_003562195.1. Taxonomy (GTDB): domain Bacteria; phylum Planctomycetota; class Phycisphaerae; order Phycisphaerales; family SM1A02; genus PWVT01. The sequence continues at coordinate 3,116 of PWVT01000081.1, forward strand.
CTTGTCCTGGAAAATCAAGAAAATCCTCGCTGTTTTGCCGGTCTCATGCCAGAAAGAGTCGATGCCCGGCTCTCGAAATTGCCTAGAATGCGTCGATGCCCATTCCCGACTCTGAAATCACCGATGTCACACCCCGCAAGATGAACCGGGCCGATGCCCTGTTCCTGCCGGCCGTCTTCAAGGGCCTCGGCACCACGCTGCGGCACGTCTTCGAGAACCTCGGCCGCGATGGCAAGAACAAGAAGAACATCTACGTCGTGCAGTACCCTGAGGAAAAGCGCGATGACCGCGATGTGCTCGACGGCGGTCAATGGCGCGGCAACTTCCGCGGGGTGCACCGGCTGAACCGCGATGAAGACGGCCGCGTGCGTTGCGTCGCCTGCTTCATGTGCGCCACCGCCTGCCCAGCCAACTGCATCCACATCGTCGCGGAAGAATCACCCTGGGAAGACCGCGAGAAGTACCCCAAGCAGTTCGACATCGACGAACTGCGCTGCATCTACTGCGGCATGTGCGAAGAGGCGTGCCCTGTGGACGCGATCGAACTCACGCCGCTGTACGAAGTGACGGGCCTGTCACGGCAGGAGATGATCTTCGACAAGAGCAAGCTGCTTGAGGTGTACGACCAGACGATCGACGAAAAACCGATGTAATTGTTTGTCACGACCAAAGCCCAGGCATTGCAATGCCTGGGCTTTTCCATGCGCTCGCGTATCATCCCCCCTCATGTCCAGCGAAACCACCAAAATCATCTATTCCATGATCGGCGTGACCAAAGAGGTCAATCGCCGCGTCATCCTCAACGACATCCACCTCGGCTACTACTACGGCGCGAAGATCGGCGTGCTTGGCCTCAACGGCTCCGGTAAATCCACACTCCTGCGCATCCTCGCAGGTGTGGACAAAGACTACGAAGGCACCATCCACGCCCAGCCCGGGTACACCATCGGCTACCTGCAGCAGGAACCGCTCCTCGACGAAACCCGCACCGTTCGCGAACTCGTCGAAGAGGGCCTCGGCGAAACCGTAGCACTGCTCCGCGAGTTCGAAGCCATCAGCGACAAGTTCGCAGAGCCGATGGAACCGGACGAGATGGAAAAACTGCTGGAAAAACAAGGCAACATCCAGGCGAAGATCGACGCGGTCAACGGCTGGGACATTGAATCACAACTGGAAATGGCGATGGACGCCCTGCGCTGCCCGCCGCCGGAAATGTCGGTGAGCGTGCTGTCCGGCGGTGAAAAGCGCCGCGTCGCGCTCTGCCGGTTACTCCTGCAAAAGCCGGACATCCTGCTGCTCGATGAACCGACCAACCACCTCGATGCGGAATCCATCGCGTGGCTGGAACAGCACCTCGCACGCTTTGAAGGCACCATCATCGCGGTCACGCACGATCGCTACTTTCTCGACAACGTCGCGGGTTGGATTCTCGAACTCGACCGCGGCGAGGGCATCCCCTTCAAGGGCAACTACTCATCCTGGCTCGAACAAAAACAATCCCGCCTCAAAGTCGAAGAGCAGCAACAGAAAAAGCGCAAGCAAGCGCTGCAACGTGAACTCGAATGGATCGGCACCAGCCCGCAAGGCCGCCAAGCCAAGAACCAGGCCCGCATCAACCGCTATGAAGAGATGCTCTCCGCCGACGCCAAAGAGCGCGAAACGCAACTGGAGATCTTCATCCCACCGGGGCCGCGCCTTGGCAATCTCGTCATCAAAGCTGACAACCTCACCAAGGGTTACGACGACAAACTGCTCATGGAGCAGATCAGCTTCGAGTTGCCGCCCAACGGCATCGTCGGCGTCATCGGCCCCAACGGTGCAGGCAAGACAACGTTGTTCAGAATGATCACGGGTGAAGAAACACCCGACACCGGCGAGCTGCGCGTCGGCGATACCGTCAAGCTGGCTTACGTCACACAAGGCCGCGATGATCTGCCCAACGATGCAAACATCTGGCAGGCGATTTCCGATGGCGATGATGAACTTAAGTTAGGCCCCGTCACCGTCAATTCCCGCGCCTACGTCAGCCGCTTCGGCTTCAAAGGCAACGAACAATCCCGCACCGTCGGCACACTCTCCGGCGGCGAACGCAACCGTGTGCACCTCGCCCGGCTGCTCAAGAGCGGCGCGAACGTGATTCTGCTCGACGAACCCACCAACGATCTGGATGTGAACACCATTCGCGCCTTGGAAGAAGCGATGGAGAACTTCGCAGGGTGCGCGGTCATCATCTCCCACGACCGCTGGTTCTTGGATCGCGTCGCCACGCACATTCTTGCGTTTGAAGGCGATTCACAAGTCATCTGGCACAACGGGAACTATGAAAGTTACGAAGCGGCTCGCCGCAAGCGAGTAGGCCACGAAGCGGATCGGCCACATCGGATTCGCTATCGCAAGCTCACTCGCGCGTGATGGTAATGAAATTCACCGCGGAGTACGCGGAGAGCGCGGAGGGGACAATGCAGTGTGGCGTTGAAACCCACTGCAGTAGGAGTGACACGATGCCTGTACCGATGGACACAATCAATCGTAGAGCTGTCCTCTTTCAGTTGCGTGAAGCCATTGCTCATCTGGAAACGTTTTGCGAAGAGATCGAGCAAGGTGAACATGACGAGTCATCTGAAATGCCATTGTCGATCGACTTTGCGCACATCCTCTCGCACCTCTGTCGCGCATGGCACTTTAAATGGATGAGTGATGAGGATATCGATGCACTGACGCAAGAAGAATGGGATCTCACTTACGATAGTGTTCCGAAATGGAACCTGGACGCCCGCTTGGTCGAGATGGATGAACTGAAACAGTTTGATCGTCGCGAGTGAACGAGCGGCGCAAGCAGAAGGTACAGGAGGGACACGCATGGTTATGAACCCGAACGATCTGGAGCGTGAACATGATGCTCTGATCGCAGAGATCCATGCTGCGTTCGCTGATGTGTCGCGTGAGGGCGGCGTCTCGTGGAGCGAAACTC
>PWVT01000203.1 GCA_003562195.1 Phycisphaeraceae bacterium
AGCCGGGTGCCACGGCCAGCGACCGAAGGGAGTCGGCCGTGTGTGTTGGAAGCACATCGTTGCGCTGAAATTGTGCGCCCGCTGCGCACCCGCACTGCCGACTCCCGTTGGTCGCTGGCAGTGGCACCCGGCATCAGGCCGTTCATCGGTACCCCAGCTCTCCGAGCCGGGCGTCGGGGGAGTGCGAGGACCGGCTCGGAGAGCCGGGGTACCAGCATGGGAAGGGGGCAACACCATGCTTCACGCTGCGCGATGAAGCATGGCACCCTTGGGCAACGAGATCCTCTCAATCGCCCTCGCATTGGCGCGTGCGCGGGTGTTGGTGGCGCGCGGGCGGGGGCGGTTTGCGCCTGCGCGCAGTGTCCGGCCGCGCGGGCGCGAGATTATGGCACGGGAGCGGCGGCGCTGTTCGCGCCAGCGGGGGTTGCTTCCGCGCGAGCGGTTGGTCGCGGCGCTTGAGCGGATGCGATTCGCGCTCGAGCGGCTGGAACAGTCGCGGCAGCGCAATCGCGTGCGGGCGTGAAAGCAACGCATTTTTGATCAATTAATCGCGTTGGCTGAAGTCGGCCCGATATCGTGACGACCGAGAACATGATGATCCTCTGGCCTCGCGAATCAGGAGTCATGTGATGAAAATTCGCAATCGAACAATCCCTGATTCCGGCAAAGCGCTGCGAGCGTGGGTGCATGCATTCAGTCGGCTCATTGACCAGAACCCGCAGCGCTACGGGCTGACTGCGGATGATGCGGCGCTGATTCTGGCGGAAGCGAACGACTATCTTGAGGCCGCGATTCTTGCGGAGCGGCCGGGGACGCGGACGAGGGTGAGTGTGCGGCGGCGCAATGATGCGCGCAAGCAGATGCTGTCGGTCATTCGGCCGTATGTCGCGCTGATCAAAGCGAATCCTGATGTTGCATCGTGGGCAAAGGTCAAGTTGGAAATTGCGATGTCGAATCGGCGCAAGTCGCCGACGCCGCTGCCATGTGAAGCGCCGGCGTTGAGTGTGCTTGGCGGCAAGCCGCTGGAACATCGCGTGCGGTTTGTCGACCCAAATCGTGGTTGGCGTCGCGGCAGGCCGCATGGTGTGACACATGTGGTCATCTTCCGCGCGGTCGGCGAGCGCAACACGGTGAACCCGAATGATGCACAGTATCTCGGCGCGTTTTCGCGGTCGATCATTCGGGTGCAGTACCTGCCGGTGGATGCTGGAAAAACGGTGACGTACTTCGGTGCGTGGTTGATGGCATCAGGCGAACAGGGGGCGTGGAGTCTGCCGGTGTCGCTGATGGTCGCGGGCCGAGGGCCGGTGGAAGTGAAACCGTCAGCGGGGCTGGCAATGGCGGCGTGAGCGGGGAAGGCATGGAGGCATCGAGGCCTGACAGATTGCCGGGTGCCGGGTCTGAACGGAATCGAGCCGACCCCGGAATGGGCGAGATGGAGTGAAGGCCACGCGGACGCGACTTGTGCGTGATGACTGAATCGGTCGTCGGCTGTGCGCCCGCGTGGCCTTCGCTTCTCGCGTCGTTCCGACCACGGCACCCGGCGATGGCCGTGAGTTATGGACGGCTGTGGCGTCGACCGAAAGCAAAGCCGATCAGCAGGACTACCGAGAAGACTAACGTGAGTATGAAGGCCGACATCGCTGATTCCACCACCGCCAAGGTGTTTGACCCCCCAGCAGGCGTCTGCGAAGCGACGTCGATGGCGAACACGATTGTTAGGAAAAGCCAGATGCCAAACATGATCGGCAGGAAGACACGCAGAGACGGCCAGGGGCGACGAGGTGTTCTTGACCAGGTGCGCGGATCATCAGGTTCGAAACCCCTGCCACATTCAGGGCAGCGGCTCTCGTCCAGTCCGTGAAGGTCGTAATAGCAGGAAAGGCAGTGCATCGGAGAGGCGGTACCTATGTCAAACCTTATTCTCCATCGTGAACAATCTCAAGCAAACGCGAAGCAAGGTAGGGTGGGTAGAGCGCAGCGAAACCCACCTGATTCGTGCAGATTTCACCAACACGGTGGGTTTCGCTCCTTGCGTCGCTCTACCCACCCTACTTGCTGCGCGCTCGCATGGCCTTCGCGTCGCTCAGATCACGGAACCCGGCTGGCAGTGGCAGCCGACAGAAAGAGGCACCCGGTTCGTTCCCGCGCAACATGAACGTCGCCCTTCAGCGCCGTGGAAATGTATGCTTCAACGGATAGGTCGGTGGTGCAGCTTCTCAGTTGCTCCAGTTCGCGAGCAATGTCAGTAGATCGGAGACATTTACATTGCCGTCCCCGTTCAAGTCCGCGGGGCAAAGGTCGTTTTGCGGGCACGGGCCCCACGCGGCCAGCAGGATCAGCAGGTCGGAGGCATCGACGACTCCGTCGCCATTGAGGTCGCCGTGCGGCTGCGTGTGCAGCGCAGCTTCGGCGTTCACCAGACCCCAGCCGAAAAATGTGTTGTAGCCCGGCGTGCCCATGTCAATTGCATGGGCGATCATGAGGTCCTCGACTTGGTCAACGGTAAGCCAGGGAGCGACGGAAAGCACCAGAGCGGCGACGCCCGCGCAGTAGGGCGATGCGGCGGAGGTGCCGCCGAAACAAGTATGATCGCCTGAGGCGTATCCATCCGCACCTGTACGATCAGCCGCGATCACTCCGACACCCGGTGCGGTCAACGCCACGCCGGGGCCGTAACTGCTGAAACTCGCTAACGCTCCGCTCGCATCAATGGCAGTGACGGCGATCACGCTATCAAGACTTGAAGGGAACGAGATAGGTTTCTCGCCGGTGTTGCCTGCGGCGGCGAAATGGATGAGGCCCGCGTTGCGTGTTTGCGTGTACTTTTCGCTCATCGCAGAGGAGTCCAAGAACCTCCAACTCGTATTGGTCACACGAGCGCCGATGCTCTGGGACCAGTCCAGTGCGTTGATGACCCATGACGATTTCACTGTCCAAGGGGTACAGAAGGTCGGGCCTGGAATTGAAATGCGCGCGGAGGCGATGCGCACATCCGGGGCAACGCCTGCGGTGCCGATCAGGTTGTTCATGGTCGAGCCGATGATGCCGGCGACGGGCGTGCCGTGATTGTCGCATGGCTCGATTGGGCCGCCGTCGCCGCTCTGCGGGGTGAAGTCGGCACCGAAGTCCACGATAAGGTCGGGGTGGTCCATCTGCACACCGTTGTCAATGATGACCACGATGATTGACGGGTCGCCGGTTGTTGCCTGCCAACCATTCAGCGCTCGGATATCGACGCCCACTATGCCCTCGAAATTGCATTCGCCGGATTGGCCAAGATTGTGCAGCGCCCATTGACTGGAAAACAACTCGTCGTTGGGGGTGCTGCCGGGCTCGGCGGCGAAAATCATGTCCGGCTCGGCAAAGCGCGTCTGATCGAGTGATGCAAGTTCATTGGCAGCATTTAGCACCATGAGCCCGTTGCGAGTTGAGCTGCGTGTGCGGTACACGCCGGGCATGCGCGACCAGTTCCGATCAAGAATCTGCCCCGGCGCAGCTGCGGCAAGGATTACCTCGCGCTCGACCTCATCGAGCTCTGTATCGAAACCGATCAGAAGATCGCAAGTCATGACAACCATGCGGCCCGAAGGGTCATGGAACATCGGCGTTGCACACGTCACGTTCATGTTGCCAGCCAACGCAGTCAACAGATCAGTAACACCTCCAACATGCCGCTGGTCAGCGGGAACATGCACAACTGCCCAGCCGGGTACATGCCATAGTGAAATGCTGTCTGGTGCAAGCCCCGCCGCAAGCGCGACTGCCTCCGCATCTGAGGTTTCCACGAGCACAACTGACTTATCGAGCGTTAAGGGACGGTGCTGCTGATCATGCAGATGAAACGACACAGGCCGTTGGACCTGCTCGCCTGCGAAAGTATGAGGCAAAATTGCAGCGGCAACCGCTACTGAAAGTGATACGAATGCAGATGTCTTCTTCACGTGTACCTCCCATTGAGACGCGGTGCCACACACCGAAAGGGCAACAGTGTATCTAGATGATGCCAATATAGTGGGCGCCACGAATCTGCGAGAGACAAATCTCTGAAGATTCGTTCTTTGGTTCATCCGTCCTTCCGGGGATTTAACAATCACATCAGCGGGTGCTGTTCTCAACGAAATTGATCCGCCCCGGTTATAGGCGAGATGGAGTAAAGGCAACGCGGGCACGAATCTTGTGTGAACACTGACTTGGACGTCGGCTGCGCGCTCGCATGGCCTTCGCTCCTGCCGTCGCTCAGACCATGGCACCCCGCCTCGATGCCTTGATGCCTCAATGCCTACCACTCACACCAGCAGCCAGGTCGCGAGTCCCAGGTACACGGTTGTGGTGAGCACATCGGCGCACATCAGCACGACCGGTCCCGATGCGACGCGGGCATCCAGGCGGAAGGCGTGGAGCATCACCGGCACAGTCAGGCCCGCGACCGCGGAGACGAACATGCTTGCGATGATGCTGATGCCGATCACCGCTGCCGGTGCTGCGCCCTTGCCCCAGAAGAGTGCGGTCAGGCAGACGACAATGCCGCTGGTCACGCCGATCATCAGCGCGGTCATGGCTTCCATTTGTGCACGTTTGAACACGGTCTTCCACGCGATTCTCGATCGGTGAAGGAACTGGAAACTCAACGTCATCGACTGGATTGAGATCGACTCGCTCAGCGTCAGCACAAGCGGGATGAACATCGCGATGACCACCACTTCCACGAGTGTTCGTTCGAACAGTGCTGCGATGATTGCGCACGCTACGCCCGCGCCCGTGTTGCAAAACAGCCAGGGCATGCGCGATTTGTATCCCGTGAACGCGGTCTGCTGCCGCGCCTGCTCGACGGAGAAGCCGACGTACTGATACAGGTCAGCCATGCGCTCTGTTGCTGTGAGATCAAGCACTTCCTCGGTGTATCGCTGTACATCAATCGTGCCGAGCAGTTTGTTATTGGTGTCCACCACCGGGAATGCCAGCAGGCGATACATGGCAAAGAACTCGAGCGCGTCCTCCAGCGTCATCGTATCGGGAATGCTGATGACGGAGCGGTTCATGATCTCGCTGACTTTCTGCTGGGGATCGGCCAGCAGCAGGTCGCGGGTTGACGCCACGCCGAGCAGCGTGTCATCGGTATCAAGGACATAGAAATAGATCACGCTCTGCTTGAGCGACTTGCCGCGAAGAGATGCGAGCGCTTCGCCGACCGGCAAGTCTGCACGCAAAATTGTTTCGGCTGCGGCAACGTGTCTGGACACCGGCTCATTCAAGGTCGTTTTCGTCGGTGACATGCAGCAGTGTATTCCTCACGGCACGTACAAATTCACTTTTGATACTTCCAGTTGCGTGACTTGCCCTCAGCGGTCCACTCAACGGCTGTGGCGATGTGCTTGAGGCGGGTTTCGTCGCGCTTCGCTTCGGTGATCCACTGGATGTACTCGCGCTTGTGCGATGGCGGGAACTTCTCGAAGTTGGCCGTTGCGCCTTTGGTCTTCTTCAATGCGGCAGCAAAATCGGCCGGCACGGGCAGGGGCTTTCTTTTCGCCTTCTCGACTGGCACCTGGATTCCATCGTCATTGAGCTTGGCGGCTTTCTTGATCAGGCGGAGGATGGCTGCATCTGATGGCAGGTCGTCGTTGGAGGTGACCTTGGCGGGGATCGGATCGCGGCCGGGCGCGCCCCAGTTCATACCCGTGGTGTCGCTGGCCTCGCCCGGCTGGGCGTCGGCGAGCAGCGCGGCTTTCCAGAAACCGAACGCGCAGTGCTGCTTGAACGCGGCCATCGAGCAGAAGGGGCCTTTGTACTCGAACGATGGCATGCCCCATTTGATGGTTTCGACGACATCGGGACAACCCTTGTGCACCAGCTTTCGAAAGCGCGTGAGAATCGGTTGGGCGAAAGGGGCGGCCTTTTCGATGTAGTCATCGATGCGCGGGTCTTTGGTGGGCATGGACGGCATTGTAATGCCCCGAACGCGCGAAACATGGCATCCGGCTGCGGCGGTTCCGGCGGGCGAGCATCCGCCAGCTGTTCACGCGACACGATCGCGGCGGC
>PWVT01000197.1 GCA_003562195.1 Phycisphaeraceae bacterium
AAAGCCGCTCATTCTGCGTTTGTACGACCGTGGCGAGATTGTTTCGGCCAGGGATTCTCGATGGCAAAAGCTTTTGACCCATTTTGATGACTTACCCGGCAGCCGGCAGATGATTCTGTTTTACATTGAATCGGTGCAAACTTCCTGTGGCTTCGGTGTACCACTGTATGAATATCGCGGCCAACGCGAAACGCTGCGGCAATGGGGTGAGAAAAAGGGTGCAGAAGGCGTGCGCGCGTACCAGCGCAAAAACAATCGCACCAGCATCGACAGACTGCCGACTGGCTGGTGCGACTGAATTTTCCATCTCAGCCGGTTGATTATTCGTCGACGCGTTTGCGAAAGACGAGATTGAATGGCATCATTCCATCATCGTCAGGTTCAAGTTCCAGCGTATCGCCTGCGAGTGTTCCGGACATGGTTTCCGGCTCTTCACCCTCGCCGGCCAACGTTATGGCAATTTGTGAACCATCGATTGTCCACGATCCCGTTGCGTGATCTGACTCACCCATCATGCTCATCACGCCGCTTGCGCTGCCATCTTCATTGAGCGTCAGCGTCATGGACATCATCTCAATGAATGCCAGTCCCATTTGCGCCTCGGCCTGCTCTGTTTCATCCTCCATGGCATCAATCTGTGCCTGCATTTCTTCCTTGATGCGCTCCTTGTCGAGTTCGTACACGCCCGCAGCAGCGGCCTCAGCGCTTTGGCCGCACCCGCTGAGTGCACCAGTTAGTACGCACGCGCACAGCAACAACATTGTGAAATAGACCGTCCGGGACATAACGAAACTCCTTGGTAGATGTGTGAAATGGACAGGTGCCAATTCGCTCCAACATGAGAGCGACAACCGAACATCCATTAGAATAACACAGAACGGAGACTGTACGTCAATTCGTTTGTTCTCATTTCCTGTCCAAGATGGCCACAAATCATTACAACTGGCATGAGCTCACTCTCAGTTCCGATTCTTCAAGGTCGTGTGGTCGATCAATTCACCGTCGATAGTGATGGCTTTCAGATCAATCGAGTCACCAACGATCGTCGTAAGAATGAAATGCCGAATTGACTCGGCCCGCTCCAGATACCACGTTTTATCCACATCGTGGGTCTCGCGAATGTTAACGCCCCAGGCCCCGTCACCGATATACACGATGCCGCTCGGATCTTTCTGTTCTCGACGAATCGGAACCGTGCGTTTGTAGGTGTGGTCATGGTGTTCAAAGGCCAGACGCACACCGTAGCGCTCAAACAATGGCACCCAATGTTCACGAATGCGCGTTGGGATCGGTCCATCGTAATCGCGCACGGATGGAAAGGCCGTGACGTGGTACACAGGGATGACATGCGTCATGTGTTGCCGGTTCTGTAGCTGCTCATGCAGCCATTGCGTCTGAGCGCCTTCGACCGGGCCGGAGTGATCGGTGTCAAGCACGATCAAACTGAGATAATCACCAAAGTCCAGCGTGCCATAGCCGGGATGTCCCGGGAAGGAGAACAGATTATAGAAGTACGGTGCGATTGACTCGCGGTAGGCATCGGTATTCTCGTACGAATCGCGGCCGCGATCGTGACCCCAGTAGTAGTGACCGAGGATTTCATGGTTGCCAATTGCCACGACAATTGGCACAACTCGACCGTCATCGCGAATGAGAGTTTCCCGACAAACGTCGAAGAACGAATACCACCGGTCAACACGATCAGCGCGACCGTCTGCGTAGGCGAGGTCACCACCCCAGATGATGAAATCCGGATCGAACCGAACGGCCTGCCGATTGGTCTGCTCCATCCAATGCACCTGGTGCAAGATGTCCCCACCAACGGCGATGCGAATCGGTTGATCCACCGTTTCCGGCATGGTGTGAAAAGAATATGTGGGTGAGCTTTGCCCAAACGCCTCGCTGATAAGACGAAAGCGATAAGTGGTGCCGGGCGATAGCTCCGTCAACTTCGCGGTATGGATGGTCCGGTCTGAATGCACCATTGCGTGAGAAACGAACGATGCCCGTTCCCACGCAGCGTCAACAGTGCTGGTGTATTGCAATTGCAATGCAGCATCATCCGGTCCGCTATGCCAATGGATGGTCATCGTTGTAGTCGGATCGCGTTGCCATGTCAGGTACAGCGCGCGTGGATCTGTCGTAGCTTCCTCCACCGTCAAACGTGCCGCCCAAGCAATATCTGAACTGGTTGTGCGATGGTTGTGTACGGAGGCGGCAATCACATTCCGTCCCTCGCGCAGCAATTCGCCATCGATAACGAATACATCACGCTCAATGCCAGGCACAGTCACAGGCGAGTGTGTCTGTACACCAAAGCCGGTTTCTTCGCTGGGCATCAGCGAGGTCCGGCCGATCTCTTCGCCGTTGAGATAGATCACCGCACCGTCATCAACGATGAGGTCCAACGTCAAAATCACCCCGTCACGCGGGCCTTGATAGGCGAACGCATGCCGCATGTAGTAGGTGAGCAAGTTCGGCGTGATCTCTGTTTTCAATCCCGGGTTCGGCCAGCGGTCGCGACGATTGGCGGTCTCGTATCCGACAATGCCCGGCCCGTGCGCCCAATCTTGGTCGTCAAACTCCGGCATGCGCCACGCCTTGCCGAGATCACGATCACCATCGTGGTATCGCCACGTCGAATCGAAATCGACCAGCACCTGAGACAAAGCACGCTCATCACCACCAAATGCAGGTGTGCAGAGCAAACTCCAAAGTGTCACCAGGGCCAGAGCGTACCGGAATCGGCATGGAAAAATGCAACCTTGAATCATGCCATCCACCCTACCGCATTCACCGGAGAGGACAAGTCACATGTCACAACAATTGCCGAGACTTTACTGAATCACAATGAACGAACCGTGATTGATGCACCAGAAGGCACAGAAACGCGATGTTTGTCGGCTTATGACGCGTGAAGTACCATATGAGCTTGGCCGTGTTGCGGCCTGACGCCCCACAGACTCAATTGTTACTGTAACAGCATGACACGCACACTCCCTTTCTCAGCCGCTGCTGTGGCCGGATTGTTTTCACTAACGCTATGCACATCGCAGGCGACCGCTGCTTTCATTTTTTGGACTGGTGGCAGCTCCGGAACATTTCAAAATGCGGGCAACTGGGATCAGAGTATCCCCGGCTCAAATGACACCGCCGTGTTTGCTGAGGCCTTCGCTGGCTCAGATGACATCACTGTGACATTCAATGACACCGTGTCCAACCAGGGACTCGCCGTCACCAGCATGACACTGACGCTCGAATTGGACGGTTTCAACTATGACCTCTCCGAAGCGCTAACGATGATTACTGCTGACGTATTCATCAACAATGGCACGCTGACCGCTGCCACGGCAGCCATCGACCTCGGGAGCGTACTGCATATCGCTGACGACGCTACGGTGGATATCACGACCGCTACACTCGGAGGGACGGCGGGGTCAACAGGCCAGATTGACGTGCAAGGCACGTTTAATAGTGCCGGCAGCATTATTCTTGGAAACATCGGTACTGGTGAACTCAACATCGGTCACGACGGCACTGACAGCACTGGCACCGGCGGTGAGGTCAACGCCGCAACCGTGCTTCTCGGGACCGGCGACAATGGACAAGGCACGATCAACATCGGCGAAAACGCCACGCTCAACAGTGAGAACGTCACGCTGGGCATCGGATCGAATTCAACCGCAACGATTAATGTTGGTGACGGCGGCACGTGGATCAACAGCAGTGCCATTACCATCGGCGCCGGCAACGGTACCGGTGAGATCAACATCAATGACGGCGGGCTGCTGCACACGCAAAACATAAGCATCGGTGCCAACGGTACTGTCACCAGTGGAGGAACCGGCGCCATCGTCATCGCGCCAACCGACATTGATCTTGGCGACCTTCACCAGTCGTTCCAGAACCGCATCGACAACGGTGGTGTGCATGTGGGCAGCGGTGGCCTTGTTCTAGCCAGCGGTGGCGTACTGGAAACGACCAGTGCCTTCATCGATAGTTTCTCATCCAGTGGCGATGCTGATGCCACGATTTCAGGTGGCGGCTCGTTCATGGATCTTGATGGTGGTGACCTCGTCGTCGGCGGGCGCCACAACGGGTCGATGTTTCTCACCAATGGTGGACGCGTCGACAGTGGCGACGCAATGTTTGGCGACAGAAACAACGCCAACGCGCAGGTCAACATCACCGGGGATGATGGCAATGGCAACGCATCGCAATTGAACGTCGATGGCGAACTTATCGTTGGGAACAGTGGCTCAGCAGACTTGTCGATTCTTCTCGGAGGGAACGTCACAACAACCGGCAACGTCCACATCGGTGCAGAAGAAGGCGGCACAGGAAATGTCACCGTCACCGGACGCACGGCCAGTGGCCCTTCCACACTTGATGTTGGTGGAGAACTGTTGATCGGTATCGACCTTGGGAACGGCCAGGCGGCCTCACCGTCAAGCATGAACGCCATGCTGATGGTCACCAATGGAGGCATCGTCATTATCGATGACGGCGCGGGCATGCTCACAGTCAACGAGACCGGACTGCTCACTGGCAATGCCACGATTGATGGGAACGTGTCACTGTTCGGCCGGATTGCACCCGGTACATCGACAGGGTCACTGACCATTACAGGTGACTTTCAAACACACGCCGGCAGTGTGGTGCAGGTGCAGTACAACAATGAGCCACTCGATGTTGCATCGGTGTTTCCCAATCTTGACCCGTCACTCGCGGAGGACTTGCTCACATCGGGCTTCGTGGCTGTTGAAGGGCAGGCGACGATGGCCGATGGCACATCAGTCAGCATTGTGAAGCTCACGGGCAACGTGTCGCCGGGCGATGCGATCATCATTCTTCATGCAGAGCAAGGCGGGCTTGATGCTTCCGCACCTCCGCAACTGGAGATCGACCAGTCGTTTCTTGTCAATTGGGTCTCGGATGTACTGACGGACAATGGGGAAGACTACCTTCGCCTCACTGCGCACATCAATGAGCCAGCACTTGATGAGTTCCGCGAAGGCCTCACAGGTAACAATCGTCGTGTCGCTGACGCACTGGCCGATGGTGGGCTATTCAACGTACTGACGAGTCTTGACCCGGACGATCCTGAAGCAGGCCTCCGGGGACTGCTGCCGCTACATCACAGCGCAGCCGCATTTCAGAATTTGCGTACCTCCAGGTTCTTCAACGATGCCTTTCTGCAGGAAATGGCTGGACTTCGCGCCGGAATGCGCGGTTACGATTCACGAGACGGTCGCCTCGAACGGATGTTCAGCAGTGGCACGACGAACGCTGACACCATTGCACGAACCGTACGAGCCATAGACAACGTTGGTGAGCCGGTTGCCTTGGGCGTGCTTAACGATGAGTTTGTCGGACGTTGGGGCGGCTATCTCGGTGGTCTGGGAAGTTGGGAGACCGTGGACTCCGGTGACCAGCGACTCGGCCATCGCGTGCATGTGTTTGGTGTGCACGGCGGTGTTCACTATCACCTGTCGCGCGATCTGTTGTTCGGCCTTGCCGGTGGGTACATGTGGAGCGAACTTGATTTTCGTCGCGGATATGGGGAGGGTGACATCGACACGATCCGTGGCGGACCGTACCTTTCCTGGACGCCGGGTGGCGGTGACTTCTTTCTTAATGCCGGGGCAAGCTACGGCTACCACCGCAATGACATGGATCGTGAAACAGTCATGGGTACAGCGAACAGCCGATATGACGCGCATGACTTTTCAGTGCACGCCCAAGCCGGCTACGACTTCGCTGTGCATGAGCGAACAGTGCTCACCCCATTGCTTGGCGCAGCGTATACACACCTTCGAACCGATTCATTCCGCGAGCGCGGCGCAGGCAATGCCAATCTCCGCGTTGATTCTATGACCACCGATTCACTGCAAGTTCGCGTCGGTGCACGAGCTGCCCATGCAATGGATGTGGGCGAACTGGTCTTGATCCCAGAAGTGTCTGCAAGCTTTGCATATGAGCTTCTTGATGATGACCGTGATATGCAGTCAAGTTTTGTCGCGGGTAGCCCGGCTTTTACGACTCGTGCCAATGGCGTGGGGCGTGAATCACTGCAATTCACCGCTGGCTTTTCTGCAGTGGCGGGCACATACATCACGTTGTATGTTCGCTACGAGGGCGAGTTCCAATCAGACCGTACCAGTCATGGTGTTATTGGTGGGTTGGACTTTCGCTTCTGACCACAGTTTGATTGCTGAGAAACTTCTTTGGCCTCGTCATCCGACCGATTATGCTGAGGGGTACAAAGGAGCGTTCTCACGATGTTGCAAGCACTCATTCTGGGGCTGTCACTTGGGCTGAACCCAGCATCAGCCGACCTGAACAACGACGGTGTCGTCGATGTATCGGACATGCTCATCCTTTTGAGCGACTGGGGGCCCTGTCCTTCGCCATGTCCCGCTGACCTCACCGGCAGCGGAACGGTCAATGTCTCTGATCTGCTCGTGCTTCTCGGACATTGGGGCCCGGTCTCAGCCGTCCCCGTCGCAGGTGATGCCGTATCAGGATCAGTCTCGAACGTATCGCAACTTTCACTCCCCGGTGTCGAGTTCCCGGCTGATGGCCGGGTGGTGATCTCTGCCGTGGTTCGATCACCCGATGCTGATGCCCGTGCATTAGTCGCGAAGGTTGGAACGAACGATGTTGGGGAACCTGTGGCCCATCAGTTCAGTGAGACGAATCATACGTTGTATGTATGGAAGCATCATGCGCCTGAGGGCGTGGGTACCATCACGATCGAAAGCGAGGGCGTACCGCATCTCATCACGGCTGTTGCTGTTCCCATTGCTGGTGGATTCGATGTAGGACAGTTTACGATCATGGTCGACAATACCGACCAGTTCAACGTACCCATTGTCACACAGCATGCAGAGTCCCTTGTCATTGGTGCATTTACGCGCCCGAACAATCAACCAGTCACGGTCACTTCCGCAAACCCGGATAATGACCCTCTGAATGTTTCAATCCATGCCGATCTTCCTGGCAGCAGTGCTCCTCAGCGACTCACAGTGGCGTCGTTCTCCGCAATTGCTGAAGGGCACCATGTTGCGACAGCGACGTACGGCAATGTCGCATTCAATCTGGGCATTCTCGTGGAGATCACCAACCAGAGGCCGTTTCCTGCTGAGGAGATCGAATCGCGCCACCTTGATCGCGTGATCGATCTCGTTGATGCCACCGTCCCTGTCAACGTGTTGTGCGTTGGCGATTCATTGTTTGTGTCCTCACACGGTGCACGATTGTTTAACGGGCTCTTGCGATCATGGCCCCGGCCTGTGTACTCAGTCGCAATGGGTAGCGGAGCACCTGCCGGTGGCTTGCTCCACTCCAATGCAAGCGGGATTAGCGGCGTGCAGTACAACTTCCCAGCCAGACTTGACTCGTTCGTGGTCACCGATGATTTCTTTGGCAATGGAACCTTCTTCGGCAGCTTGAATTTTGGCAGATCAAATCGATATCGCGTCGGTAACGGCTTCTCGCCTGACTCGGCCAACCGTGTTCGACGGTTTGAGGTAAGTCGGGGTTCGTGGTTCGACACCGGGGTTGTCGCCGATTGGGTCACCGATAATGAACATCTCACGATGCAAGTTGGCTATGACTGGCAACCCGATGCCAACTACGTCGATGGCTTTGCCCTGCGCAGCGGCACTGGTGCAGGTGATCTTTACGGTTCGTATGCCGTGGACAGCGCCGATGTGATTTGTGGTCCACCTGCCCCCGGGCTGAATCTGCTGACGGATCGTGTGCCGATCGACGTCTCGGGAAACACCGGGTATCGCGTTTTGCTTGCTTCGGATTCCAGTTGGGAACATCCAACCGAAACGCGCAATTTCATCCACCCGCTCTTGAAGCTTAATGATGAATCCCAAGCTGCGACCGGGATGGCGCTGGCATGCATGGCGGAGGCAACGTGGTGGTCACAGTTTTTCCATCCGAATGAACCACCAACCGACTACAAGAAACAGTTCACCAATGAACAACTCGATCGGTTCATCACGAGTGCCTTCGATCGTGATGTTCAAAACTTTGTCGTATTGTGCATGGGAGTTGAAGAACACAATGTACAAGACTTCGTTTCCAGTCTAGATGCGCTTTGCAATCGGATCTCAGAGGCCTTTGATCGATCTGGTTTTACGTACGCTCCGACATTCCTACTATTGGCTGTATGGCGTCCTGATGGGGAATACAGCCATGGATTGGCTCGCAACGAAAGCGAAGCGATGTATGAGCTTGCAGATTTGAGAGACGATGTTGCGTTTCTGTCCTATTACGGTCTGGAGCAAGGCATCTACATGGACGGCACGAGCCCCGAGCAACTTGCGTGGGCGCAAACGCGTGGCTACGACGCGATTGAACTTCAAAGCGGAACGTTCAATGCCGGCACACACCATCTCAACAGCGACGGTATCCACCCCACTGATGCTCTTGCGGCCATGTTCCGCATGTTGCAGGTGTGGGACACACTGAATGCGGCTCGCGCTGAAACAGAATGAACTCTTGCTCGTGGTACGATGATTGCGTTACGCGTCGCCCGCGATCAGTCCGAAGAACACGCCAACGAATAGTGCAAAGCCGGACCAGACGATGATGTGCCCCAGTGCTTCGATGCCGTGGACGACTTCATCGGTGCGTGACAAAAGCCACCAGAGGAAGCTCGTCATTCCGACGGCATAGACCAGGCACACGCAGAGGAACCCGCACGCACGCCGCAATCGCGACGCCCAAACCCCGGCTGTGGTGCGTCCGGGAAGCACCGGCGACTTGTCGCGAAGATTTTTAAGCAGGTAGATGTACGTACCCACGATGCCGATGAGGAAGGTGAGGCCGATGCCTCGCACATCGCCAATTTCCGCCATCGACTTCCAGGCATCACCAAAGTCCAACATGAGAATGCAGCCAAGCAGCAATGCGATCCACACATTGGAGTAATGCCCGATGAACGCGCCCGTGGTCCCCAGCCACGAGGCCGTACGCGCTGAACCGTGCTGAACCAGATCCGTCCCAGCAATATGCGCTGGCTGAAGTAAGAGCCGGTCGATGCACCACGAACGACACTGCCGCAGCACCTCTGCAGACGCCTCATCGCGTCTCAGATTCTTCCACCGCTGATCACGCAACAGACGGACCAGCGACTGCTCATCACGCCGATCCATCGCGCGTCTCGCCAGATCGTTCCAGGTCTCAAGCAGCAACTGCCGCCAAGCAGTGCGATCAGCTTCGCCCAGCGGCTGATGTTCAAGCCCCCAAACCAGCAAATCATGCTCTCGCATCCAGCGATCCTCGTCGCTCATCACACCCGGTGATCTCTCACGAAGGCTGGACCATAATAGCGCGATCAGGTGAGGTGTGAGCTGTGGATGTGCTATACGGCTCAACTCGACGATAGTTTCCGATGCGCGTGCCTGGACCGATGCGTCATCACTGGCGGGCTTTTCGTCCCAGCGACTGATGGTATGTTCCAACACATCGATCCACTGAACGGTCTCCTGCTGCAGCCGCTCGTCGGCACGTATACACAATGCTGATTCCACAGGCGGCAACAGCCGCGCAAGCTGCTTCCCATGCTCGCGAACGATGCGCAACACTGTGTGAGCTGCGTCCACCGCGACCTCGCCATGCATCCATGTGGCTGGAGTCATTGCATGAGCACACGCGCGAAGCTGCTGGGCGATCGACTCAATCTGTCCCAATCCTTCCCTGCTCGATCGGTCCGTCCACGCCGGGTAGCCGCTTTGAAGTATGGGTTGATGTGATTCGTACACACGTTGAAACAGCGACACAATGGAACTACCTCGCCCCAGGCCGGTGGAACCAGTTTCTCCAGAATCAATCACTTCAGCGATGGCGATGAGCCGCGCTGGCAACGGTTCATTACTGTTGATGACATGCGCTAGCGCTTCGCGCAGACGGCTATGCGCCCTGATGAAGTCCCCGTCTGGCGGCGGCTTGTCGGCGTGGGGCGCATCGGCTGCAAACCACGTCTCAAGCGCCTCAACGGGCACAGACTCTCCGGAAGCGTTCGTGTACGAACGGCTGCGCGTCACATTCTGCAAAGCAGTCCAGAACGAACCATGCGGCTTCCGAATACTAATGCGCATCAGAAATGCTTCGGGTGACCAGTACGATTCGCGTCGAAGGCCCCAGCGCAACTGGTGCTCCAATGCGTCTGCAAGCTGGCTGACCAGCGCCGTGACCCGCTGTGTCGGTAGCAACGCCAGCAGCACTGGCTCACTGTCAATTCGATGCAGCATGCGTGTGTCGATCAGTTCCTCAGCGCCGGGTTGCTCCCAACCAAGCAATCGGAGCAGGATGCTTGGTACGGCAGCATCAGCCGCCTCGGCAGGTGTGTTGGCTTCTACATGCAAACCGAATCGCTCGAGCAGCGCGTACATCTGCTCCGGTGGCAACTGCACATACTGTGCCTGATCAAGCAAGAGCATGGCCATCAACGACCGAGACGCTGTGTCGTGACTTAACCAACGCGATTGTGATTGCATCTCTTGAAGCAGCAGTGTGAACAGATCCACACGTTGTGGCTTCGCGCTGGAAAAGATTGTCTGGTCGCCTCCACGCAGCGATGTCTCAGCTGCATCAAGAATTGCGTGAGTATCGCGTAATGTGTGCGACATGGAATCACCCGCATTAAGCGCAAGTACTTCCTCCCACCCATCACGCAAACGATGCTCGCGATGTAACCACGTCCACAATCGAATGCTGAGCAAACGCCGCTCCAGTGGGGATGCGTCGTCAAGCATGCTCTTGGCCAACGATACGGCGTGGGTGGGATCGAACTGCGCAAGCGTACGTAGGCACTCATCAACACGAATCAACCCTGCAACACGTTGACCGAAACGATTCTCTCCGATGCGACGCAACATGGTGACCTGTTCGTGAAACAGTTGTTGCCAAATCTCCGCAGCTTGCTCGCTGGCACGATGAATCAGAAGCTGTCCCAGGCGCTGCAACACAGAGCGCGTTTTGACCAAGGCGCTAGCTGCGGCCACGCCGTCAAGCAGTTGATCAACGAGCTGGCCGAAGTGCGCATCTTCCTGGCGCTGCATCAGCAGCACGTCAAGTGCGAGAAGCAACGTGGACAAGTCCGCGGGGTTGGTCGGGCGATGCAACTGTTGAGCATCACCTGCTCGCTGCATGTGTAGTGGGAGATCGCCATCGCGTCCGCATGCTGCAGCACGAAGCAAGAGCATGCGGCGTGCTGGGCGTTGACCGTCAAGCATCGCCGGCCCGTGCAGCGGCAAATCCCGCTTGTTCGCGTATGCGTCAAGATAGGTTCGCAGCGATGCAGAGCGATGCAAATGACGGCCGAATGCGATCGCAGCCGGTTGATACAAATCTGCCACCGATGCTCGAAAGAAAAAGGTGATCATCGGAGCAAGTTCGTCGGCAAGTTTGCCGCACCGTGCCAGTACCTCCAGTCGCAGGCGAAGCTCCTCACGATCAGGGATGTTCCACTGGATCCACTGACGCTGAAGCTGTTCATGAGACATGAGTTCAGCCAGCAGTTGCTTGCCTGATTCTCGTGTGCCGGTGAGCGACTCCAGTTTGCGCAAGAGCGAGCGGGCAGTCGGTGGTGTATCGGCGCTGTGCAGGGCATGCAGCACGGCGACCCATTCGGCGTTCACATCCTCGTCGTCTGCCTCTTGCAATTGCCTCAGTACATCGGCTCTCTGCTGAGGTTGCAATGAGATCAGGCGCGATGAGATTGCGCGGATATCGTCAGCATGCTGCAGGGAGAGTGACATCTCGCTTGATGACCGCACTGAGACACTTAACCCGCCGTCGTCGTTTCAGCGACTTCCTCCTCTTCTTCCTCCTCGACGTGCCGTGAGAGAAGATTGTCGGCATTGGCAAGCATGAATGCCGCGATTGCGGAGACCGTCGAGTTGTGGATCAGGTACTCCTCAACGGCCTGGTCCAGCCGATCGTGCTGCGTATGCCATGCGTAGCGATAGTTCGCACTCCCGGTCTTCCCCCAGAAAAAGCCAGGGATACCGACGCGATTGAACGGCGCATGATCGCTTGCTCCGCGAAGGGGCATGCGGTCAACAACATTGAGTCGAATGGGCTTGTCCGGGAACGCGTAGTTCATCGGCTCGACGGTCCACTCCAGCTTATCTACCATCGCTGGGGTACAGGTGATGGACGCTTGGTGGTTGGTGCCACTGTCGTCAACGAACATCCCGGTGATGTTTTCACGTTCTTCTTCACTGAGCTGTTCAACATAGGCCCGTGAGCCGAGCAGGCCCTGCTCTTCGCCGGTCCAGAGGATGAAACGAATGGTTCGTTTCGGCCGGGCGCCGGCTTCCATGAGGATGCGCGCCGCTTCGATGGTTACGCTCGAACCGGTTCCATTGTCAACGGTGCCTTGCGAACCGGGACCATCCCAACTGTCGAGGTGGCCGGAGATAATGACCATCTGTTCCGGCCACTTGGTACCGGGAATGTCCGCAATCGTGTTGTAGCACGGAATCGGACCTTCCACGAACGTGTGATCAAGATCAAACTCAACAACAACTTCCTGATTATCGAACAATCGGCTGTTCATGGCGTCATAGTCGCTGCGACGAACGATGACGGTCACATCATTGGGCAGGTCGTTGTAATCCAGCTCGCGCCAGTTCCTGACGCGACCAGTACGGACCAAGTCATCGCGGGCGGATGTAATCAAGCCGGCGATTCCAGCTTCACGCAATTCGGAAAGGAACTCTCGCTCTTCATCGCCACCGGGCACTACCCCGCGACGAACGCCGCCGATTGCAGGCCGCAGGATCCATGCGCCTTCCAGTTCATCGGCGATGGCGTCAAACTCTTCCTGCGTTGACGGCTCACGGAACAGCCGACCTTTGACCGGCCCGTCAGTACCGGCCGTCCAGGCGCGGGTGGTGAATTCGAACTCGCGTCCGACCGGCTCAACCATCCTGCCGGTGCTTGGTCCGCGATCAAACCGCACTGGAATCGTTCCCCACTCCTGTTGATGGACATTCTCTAGGCCGAACGCCTCGAATTGCTCAGCAGCCCAGAAATTTGCTCGCTCCAACCGTGACGACCCAGTCAAGCGCGAACCGATTTCCTCGCAGAGGTATGTGAGGTGCTCCATGATGCGATTTTCGTTCTGACCGATATCAATGATGCGCATGACCGTGTCGAACTGCTCCGGTTCAAGATTGAACCGCTCCATCAGTTCGCTGCGTTCTGTATCGCTCAGAACTGTATCCGTTGCCCAAGCTGGCGAAGCTGATCCTGCAACGACAACCGTCGCAAGAATTGTGCTCAAGGCAAAGGCCGCAGGCCGGATGCAGATGAATGAGTCGGTCAGTCGGGCGAGCGTCTTCATGGTCGATTCCTCGTGATGGTCAGACAGAAAAACAGCAAACATGGCTGGTGAAGCATGACGATCATCGCGGATGGAGGCGGATCGATCAAGCTCGATTTTCATACCGGCAGCCGCATGTGAGGTTTCCTACTACGTTTTCTTGCCCGGTTTTTGCCGCCTCTTCGCGTACAATCGCCGCCATGACGCACTTGCTGGCACTCGATCAGGGCACCACTTCCAGTCGTGCAATCGTGTTTTCACTCAGCGGCAATGTCCTCGCAACCGCCCAGCAGGAGTTCACCCAGCATTACCCGAAGCCGGGGTGGGTCGAGCATAACGCTGAGGAAATCTGGCAGTCACAACTGGCCGTAACACGAGAAGCGATGCGGCGCGCGAATCTCGCTGCGACCGACATTGCATCCATTGGCATCACCAACCAACGTGAAACGACGATCCTGTGGGAACGCGGCACTGGTAAACCCGTCAGCCGGGCGATCGTGTGGCAGGACCGTCGTACCGCGGGGCTGTGCGACAAGCTCAAAGCCGCCGGCCACGAACGCATCGTGCGCGAAAAGACCGGCCTCGTGCTTGATCCGTACTTTTCAGCAACGAAGCTCAACTGGCTGCTCCGTGATGATGCACTTCGCTCAAGGGCCGAAGCTGGTGAGCTTTGTTTCGGCACGGTGGATTCATGGTTGATTTACAACTTCACTGCCGGCCAAGTTCACGCCACCGACGTCACCAATGCCGCCCGCACATTGCTGCTGAACATTCACACGCTTCAGTGGGATGAAGAACTGTTGAAAATCTTTGGCATCCCCCGCGCTCTATTGCCACAGGTCAAGCCATCGTCAGGCGTATTCGCAATGACCGACGCAGGAATGCTCAGCGGGGAGATTCCGATTGCGGGCGTCGCCGGCGATCAGCAATCGGCGTTGTTCGGCCAAGCGTGCTTCAAACCGGGCATGGCAAAAAATACTTACGGCACCGGCTCGTTCGTCGTGATGAACACCGGGGATACCGTACCCGCAATTGCCGATGGCGCATCAGACGACGGACGAATCGGTTCCGGCGTGCTCTGCACTGTTGCTTGGCAGATTGGCGATGCAAAGCCGTGCTATGCACTTGAAGCGTCCATCTTCATCACCGGTGCTGCCGTGCAGTGGCTGCGCGATGGCCTTGGCCTTATCAAAACTGCCGCCGAAGTCGAGGATCTGGCTGCTTCCGTGCCTGACAGCGGAGGTGTGTACTTCGTTCCCGCGCTAGCCGGCCTTGGCTCACCGCATTGGGATGCCAGTGCTCGCGGAACGATTGTCGGCATCACGCGAGGTACAACTGCTGCACATCTCGCGCGGGCAACGCTTGAAGCTATCGCCTACCAAGTGCGTGACGGCATCGACGCCATGAAAGCTGAATCGGGGATTGAGCTCCGTGAGCTGCGCGTCGATGGCGGCGCTGCAATCAACAACATGCTCATGCAATTTCAAGCCGACATGCTCAACACGCCAGTGATTCGTCCCAAGGTGACAGAAACCACCGCCCTGGGTGCAGCGTATCTCGCTGGTTTGGGCGTCGGCGTACTGAATCAGAACGAGATCGAATCACACTGGCAACTTGGCCAACGATTTGAACCAACCATGGATGCGAAGCAGCGCGACACGCTGCACCACGATTGGACACGAGCCGTCGCCCGCGCCAGTCATTGGATCGACGACGAATCTGCCCACTGATGCATCCCTCGCAAACCGGGAGGCGAAAAAAACACTAACTGCCTACAGATGTCGTCAGCTTGCCAATTGACCTTCAGCCACAAGGATGGAACAGTGACTGTGCATGACAATGCCTCGACCACTCTATCCCGCGAAATTTTTCTCACACGGGTTTTCGCTTGTTGAGCTACTTGTGGTCTTGAGCGTCATCGCGTTAATTGTTGCCATCGCGCTGCCAGTCCTTTCCCACCATCGCGAGTCGGCTGTGCGCGCTTCATGCACGAGCAACCTTCGACAAATGCATCAACTGTTCACGTTATACGCCACTTCCCATCGCGAGCAGGTTCCGTTGGGGTATCGCCATTCCAAGCAGTTCAACAGCATGATCTACAGTGCGACCAGTCAACCGGACGGCAATTTCGTCCTGCTCGGGCTGCTGTACAAAGATGGTTTGCTCGATTCGCCGAGCGTGTGTTTCTGCCCAGCCGAGACGAACCAGCAATTAATGCACAACACCGCTGCAAACCCTTGGCCACCCGGCCCCAAGGGCGACCCAACGCGCAATGTGCATGGTGGGTACGGCTGCCGGCCGCAAGTTGAAATTCACGATGATCTCTCAGAACGCTTGCCACGATTGTCCGAGTTTCGTGAGAACGCGATTCTGGCTGACCTTGTCTCCGTTCCGGAACGCGTTGAGACTCGACACCGTGATGGCATCAATGTGCTATATGGCAACGGCGCAGTGCATTGGGTTGATCTTGAGCGCTTTCAGGAACCGCTCGAAGCATGCACCAGCGTGTCATTCACTGGTGAGTTTGACGAGTATCAGGACGAACTGTGGGAAGCAATCGATCTCCCGCCAATCGTGTATCGGTAAGTGTGAAAGAAAAAGCCGCTGCCTGATGCAGCGGCTTTCGCTGGTTTGAAGTGTTCATCGCTCTATGCTGTCGCTGGAGCCAGTTCGGCTGCGGCGGCCTTCAGCGCGGCTGCTTTGTCGGTCTTTTCCCATGGGAAAGTGTTCTCGCCACCTTCACCGGGTTCGCGGCCGAAATGGCCGTGATGCGATGTGACGCGGTAAATTGGTCGGAGAAGGTCGAGCGATTCCACAATGCCGTGCGGTGTAAGCTTGAAGTGCTCACGAATGAGTTTGTCGATCTGGGCTTCATCAATCTTCGCTGTGCCCTGGCAATCCACGTGAACGGATGTTGGTTCTGTCACACCGATGGCGTAGCTGAGTTGCACTTCGCAGATGTCCGCAAGTTCTGCAGCCACGATGTTCTTGGCAATGTACCGGGCCATGTATGCTGCTGAGCGATCAACTTTGGATGGGTCCTTACCGGAGAACGCGCCGCCACCATGACGACCTCGGCCGCCGTAGGTATCCACGATGATCTTCCGTCCGGTCAGACCGGCATCACCCTGCGGACCGCCAATGACGAAGTTGCCGGTGGGGTTCACGTGAACCTTGATCTCGTTGTTCCACCACTTGCCAAGCACCGGCTTGAAGATGTGTTCGATGACGGCATCCTTGAGGCCGGCCTGATCATCTTTCCACTGCGGGCCGTGTTGGGTGGACATCACGACCGTGTCGATGCGCTGTGGCTTGCCATCTTCGCTGTATTCCACCGTCACCTGGCTCTTGGCATCAGGGCGAAGGTGCGGGATCGTTCCGGCACGGCGAATCTCAGCATGCTTCGCAACCAATTTGTGCGAGAGATCAATGGCGAGCGGCATCAGCGAGGGCGTTTCGCGGCAGGCATAGCCAAACATCAACCCCTGATCACCAGCCCCCTGCTCTTTCCCGGCAGACTCATTGCTATTGACACCCATAGCAATATCCGGGCTTTGCTGATCCAGCGCGATGAGCACCGCACAACTCCGGCCATCAAAACCCTTGTCGCCGTCGTCATACCCAATATCGAGCACGACTTCGCGCACCAGCGCGTTGATGTCCACGTACCCTTCACATGTCACTTCGCCAGCTACCACGGCCATACCCGTGCTGACCATGGTTTCGCAGGCCACGCGAGCGTTGGGATCCTGCTCGAGCATGGCATCAAGGATGGCATCGGAAATCTGATCGGCCATCTTGTCGGGATGACCCATGGAAACGGACTCTGATGTGAAGAGGTACGAACGGGACATGGTGGACCTTTCGTTCTGTTGCATCACTGCGATGCACGTGGTTCAACTGATTGATTCGTTTATCCGGATTATTGGATGAATACTGGTAGGATATCGGCACCAAGCCGCGCGGGCAAGTCGTCACTGGTCCCGCCACAGGCCACTCTGACCCGATATTAGTCAATGCGTACAATGGCCGGCCCGAGTATCTCAGGAGGAGAATTGACCGTGAGCACGATTCTGACATCAACTCAGTACGCCGAATTTGACGCATCGCTTCAGCGCGCCATTGAGGCCTTGAAAGGACTTCAGAATGAAGACGGCCATTGGTGCGCTGAATTGGAAGGCGACTCGATTCTTGAAAGCGAATACCTGTTGATGAAGTTCATCCTCGGCCAGGAACGCGAGGCCATGGCCGATGGCCGCGATGGGTGGGAGACGCTGACGAAAATCGCCAACTGCCTGCGTAATCAACAGCGCGAGGATGGCGGCTGGGGCCAATTCCCCGGTTCGGATATCGACATCAGCGCCACCGTGAAGGGCTACTTTGCCCTCAAACTCATGGGCGACGACGTCAACGCCCCGCACATGGTCGCTGCACGCAAGTGCGTCCAGGCGAACGGCGGCGCGGAAGCGGTCAACAGTTTCACCAACTTCTATCTTGCGTGTCTCGGCCAGGTTTCGTGGAACGCCGTACCCGCAATCCCGCCAGAGATCGTGTACCTGCCGCAATGGTTCTACTTCCATCTCACAAAAGTCAGCGCGTGGACACGCACAATGATCCTTCCGCTTTCGCTGGTGGTCACACTCCGCCCGACGCGTGCGCTGCCGGCAGACATGGGCATTGACGAGTTGTATCTCGATCAAAAGCAGCGTCATCGGCTCAATTCCAAGCCAGACACCCCGCCTGCGTGGAATCGCTTTTTCCTGGCGATTGACAAGTTCCTCAAACTCGTTCACCCGATGGGCGGCACGCCAGTGCGTCGGTTGGCAGTCAAGCGGGCCGAGCAGTGGATACTCCGCCGCGCAGGTCAGGACGGCGAAGCGGCAACGGACGGTTTGGGCGCGATCTTCCCGCCAATGGTCTACTTGCAGATTGCGTTCCAAGCACTTGGCTATCGACGCGATCATCCCGTCATCCAGAGGGCTGAGCGTGAACTGGATGAGTTCTTCATTGAGGAGCCGGAGACGAATGAAATTCGCATTCAACCGTGTTTCAGTCCCGTCTGGGATACCGGCATTGCGTTGTACGCGCTGACAGATTGCAACCTCACGGCTGAGGAACCTGCCGTCAACCGTGCATGCAAATGGCTACGAAGCAAAGAGTGCAAGCACGTGGGCGATTGGGTAGACAACCTCGACAGCAGCTATCAGCTCGACGATCGCGGCGGGTGGTACTTTGAGTATCACAACGCGTGGTATCCGGATTGCGATGACACCGTCATGGTCGCCATGGCTCTCCAGCGTGCCGGCGGAGAGGCCAACATCGCGTCAGGGCAGCGCGGTGTGCGCTGGGTGCTGGACATGCAGAATGC
The DNA here is from genome assembly GCA_003562195.1 of Phycisphaeraceae bacterium. GTDB lineage: Bacteria > Planctomycetota > Phycisphaerae > Phycisphaerales > SM1A02 > PWVT01. Next base: position 18,720 of record PWVT01000197.1, read on the forward strand.
CGACGGCGGCTGGGCGGCGTTTGACAAGACGACGCACCGGCAGATTCTGGAGTACATCCCCTTTGCCGATCACAACGCCATGCAGGATCCATCCTGCCCGGACATTACGGGCCGAGTGCTGGAATGCCTTTCTTGGCACGGTTACGACAACACGCACCCGGCGATCCGCAAGGCGGTGCAGTACATCAAGTCTGAGCAGATCGTCGAGGGCGAGCACGGCTGCTGGTTCGGCCGCTGGGGTGTGAACTACATCTACGGTACGTGGCAGGCAGTGATCGGTCCCATCCGCTGCGGTGAGGACCCTTCGCAGGAATGGATTCAACGTGCCGGGCGATGGGTCAAGTCGATCCAGAAGGAAGACGGCTCGTTCGGCGAATCGGCCATGACGTACGAAGACCCGTCGCTCAAAGGCCAGGGCCCGTCCACCGCTTCGCAAACCGCGTGGGCGGCGATGATCCTGCAAGAGATCTTTGGACCGGATGATCCGGACCTGAAACGTGCGATCAACTGGTTGTGCGACACGCAACTGTCCTCGGATGACGCACAAGACAAGGCGAAGAATCCCGACGGCGATCCGGCAGGCTCATGGGTGGAAACCGAGTTCACCGGCACGGGCTTCCCCAAGGTGTTCTACCTGCGCTACCACATGTACCGCCTGTATTTTCCAATCATGGCGATCGGGCGATATCTCTCGGCGCATGGCGATGTTGCCAACGGTCGCGAAGCCGCAAGCGAGAGCCGCGAAACGGTCGGCGCATCGTGAACCGCATCCCCGCCGCTCGCGGCTTAGCGCCGCTCACCCCCAACTCGCCAGCAGAATTAACAGGTCCGAAACATCCACCGCGCCGTCACCGTTGAGGTCCGCCGGGCAAGGTGGCACAGGCGTCCCGCCTGGGGGGCATACACCCCACGCGCCCAGCAGGATCAACAGATCGCTGACGTTCACCACGCCATCACAGTTGAGGTCGGCGGGGCCGGCCTGTTTCGGTGTGTGCCATGTTGCGATCATGTTTGCCTCCTCCCCACCTGCAGAGGTGAAATTGCCCCCGGCGAACAATTCGCCGTTGTACGCCCCCAAGACACGGACGCCGAGGTCACCGTCGTCGCTGTTGATGACGCCGATCTGGCCTCCCGATTCGAACGGATGCCACGCCGTGCCGTCCCAGCGTCCGATGCAGTTGAGCGTCAGTCCGCCCGCCGTAGAGAATGTGCCACCTGCGATCAGGTCGCCTTTGAAGCTTGTTAGCGCGAGGATCGGAATATTGCCGCCACTTACTCCAACTTGACCACTCGAGATGAATGCATGCCATTCTTCACTGTCCCATCGCGCGATGTGGTTGACCGTCAGCCCTCCCGCCGTCGTGAATTCGCCGCCCGCGATCAGGTCGCCTTCGTACTCCGTCATTGCAACGACCCTGCTGTTCACTCCGGTTTGGCCGCCCTGGATGAATGGATGCCAATCTGAGCCGTCCCAGCGTGCGATGCGGTTGACCGTCTGCCCGCCCGCGGTGGTGAACTCGCCCCCTGCGATCAGGTCGCCTTTGTACTCTGTCAAAACCCACACGGTCCCGTTGACCCCAATCTGGCCGCCCGACGAAACGAAAGGATGCCACATAGAACCGTCCCATCGCGCGATGCGGTTGACCGTCTGCCCGCCCGCCGACAAAAAAGCGCCGGCGACGATCAGGTCATCGTTATACACGGTCGCGGCCAGAACGGAAGGGGCGAGACCAATCTGGCCGCCTGAAGTGAGGGGATGCCATGCTTTTCCGTCCCAACGCGCGATGCTGTTCACAGTCT
>PWVT01000033.1 GCA_003562195.1 Phycisphaeraceae bacterium
ATCACCGAACTCATGCGACGTCGATAACCCACAGCAACCGCAACACAGATACCTGCGAAAAGACTGCTGTAGAGCAGGGTTGGACGTGTTCGCTGCTCCGACAGAACGAAAACGTTTGACACTGCCTCAGGGGCATGGTACACCCCACATATTCCAGCTATTATGGAATGTTGAAAAAACGCTCACTTCACACTCGTGAGGAATGATTCATGAAGACGTTTCCCATTCGCTCGCTTTGCACTGTTGGCTTGTTGATCGGCACAATCTGCCTGATCGGCTGCTCCTCCAATCCGGAACGAGTCAGCTACGGCGCGATCACCCACAATCTCACTCCTGAGCTTCGCGGCATGCAAGAGCGACCGATTGATATCAGTCGAAATATGCGAGTCGCCCAGAATCAGAACTGGCGGATGCTTTCAGACGATCTCGGCCGTGTCTTCTACACCGATCATCCCAGTCGTCTGTCGCCGTATCCCATCGTTGATACCAGCGGCAACCCACGCTGAATCATCTCGCACAGACCTGATTTGAAGCACATGTGTCATGTCAAGCGCAGCGGGCCAAAGCCCCGCTGTTTTTGCGCGCTTACGACCAGCCGGCCGGTTCACCGTGACGCAGCGTTTCCCAGCACGCCTCAAGCAGCTCGCGCACACCCTGTCCTGTGGCGCCACTGGCCAACAGTGGCTGTTCGTTCCTTGCCAGCCCAAGTCGGCCAACGATGTGTTTGACGCGTTGCTCTCGCTCATCCTCTGGCACAAGGTCGATCTTGTTCAATACCACGATCTCCAGCTTTTCCGCAAGTTCTGAAGAGTACTCATAAAGCTCACGTCGGATGGTCTCGTAATTGGAAATGGGGTCGGATTCATCCATCGGGGCGATGTCCAGTACGTGAACGAGCACTGTGGTGCGCTCGACATGCCGCAGGAAATCGTGACCAAGCCCTGCACCGTCGGCTGCGCCTTGGATCAATCCGGGGATATCTGCTATGACCAAGCGTCGCTCACCGGGCAGTTCCGCAATACCCAGATGAGGTGACAGCGTCGTGAAGGGATAATCAGCGACTTTCGGCTGTGCGCGACTGACCGCCCTCAGCATCGTGGATTTGCCCGCATTGGGAAGGCCAATCAGCCCCACATCGGCGATGAGCTTTAGCTCCAGCCGCAATGTAAACTCTTCGCCCGGCTCGCCGGGCGTGCCTTCGCGCGGGGTCTGGTTCGTGGCCGATTTGAAATGCTCATTGCCCCATCCGCCCCGGCCACCTTTGGCCACCACCACACGCTGCCCTGACTCACTGACATCGGCCAGCAAGTCGCCCGTTTCAGCGTTAAACACAAGCGTCCCCAGAGGAACCTTGACGATGCAATCCTCGCCATCGGCTCCGGTCATGGACTTGCCCATCCCCTGAATGCCCTTCTTGGCACGATAGTGCGGCCGGGGCGTCAGCGGCAGCAGCGTACTGAGACTCTCATCGCCCATCAGCACGACATCCCCACCTTTGCCGCCGTTACCACCATCGGGGCCTCCCTTAGGGATGTACTTCTCACGCCGGAAGCTGATGCATCCATCGCCGCCTTTGCCTGCGCGAACGAAGATGGTGGCCTGATCGATAAGCATGGCAGGATTCTAGCGGGACAGCTACGAAAACACGGGACGCCTTCTGAGACGTCCCGTGAAACAGATACCGGAATGTGAGCTGTGTTGAACCGGCTCAGTTGCTGCCGTTGGCCTCAACAGCAGTGTACTGTGGCACATTCGGGTCGGAGGGCACGACATCAACGTACCGGCCGCGGAAGCGAACTTGGCCGTCAGCGACGGAAAACAGCGTGTCATCGTTGGCACGACGCACCATGTAGCCGGGCTTAAATTTGGTGCCGCACTGGCGGATGATGATCGATCCGGGCTGGGCGACTTCGCCGCCATAGAGCTTGATGCCGCGATATTGTGGGTTTGAGTCACGGCCGTTTCGGCTGGAGCCCTGTCCCTTTTTATGAGCCATTGCACTGGTCCTTTGCTGTCAGGATCACCTTCTCCGAGCCGCACACACGCCGACGCGGACAGGCGGGATGGTCTATGAAATCAATCGAGTCGAAACAATAGCGACAAATCAGCGGAAAATCCAGCGTTGCTCAGCCATTTCCACTGGCTCGGAGCCGCGAGCTGATGGGTTGCCGGGGATGAGATAGTCCCGCTGAAGGGTCTTGCGGAGCAACAGGTTTTCACCGGTGAGCGGATTGGTGACCCGCGCAGTCTCGCCGCTGATGCCTGCGATAAACAGCGACATTTCCGTGATCGATCGCTCGTCGGCAGGCCAGATGACTAATCCTTCCTTGGCATGCTCACGACCCTGCAGGATTTCGCCGAGGATTTCGTACTGTGTCTCGATCAACTCGTTACCGAGCATATCGAAAATTTCCTCGGTGATGCGTGCCGGAACATCCTCTCCGGAGCGGCGGATGGAGCCAGCATCGGTAAACAGGACAAAATTCGGTGCCCAAATCTGATCTCGACCGGTACGATTGATCACCGTGTACGTGAAATACCAGTAATGCGTCTCTTCCAAGTCATCGACATACAGCCGCAAATCGCCCGGCTGAAACTCGAGTTCCCAACGGATCGGAAATGCTGACGGCGTGGGATACGCCACAACGGCAGAGACAATGCACAGCACGGCAAGCAGGCAGGTTATGCATGCACCATTCTGAGTGAAGGGATGACGGGAAATCATGATCGTTCTCCAAGACTTGTTCTTGCCATATTGTAATGACGGAACCCACAGGGTCAAAGTACACACGACAACGCCCCAGATTCCAAGCGGCCTCGAATGAGCATCTCACAGCGCAATTCGCACACCTCAACCTCACGGTTGCCTGATCAAGGCCAGACCAGACCGTCCAACGTCGTCTTGATTGATCAGAACCGTCGTGAAGAGGCCCTTGGGCGGCTCCTGGCCGTCAATGGTGTAGCTGAACAATCGCAAATCATGCGGTTTTTGGATTTCTCTAAAAACAACGGGATCCGGCTTGATGCCATGTGGTCGCTCCACGATGATATCAGTCGGCTGACGCACACCGTTCTCGCAGTGCCAAGTGCCGGACGTACAGCCATGTTCTTTGCCAGCCGGCCTGTCGATGACCGCGATGCCGCCGCCATCGCTGCGTTGATCGACCATGCTGCCCGATGCGTCAGCACGCAGGATATCCATCTCGCTCAGGTTTTGCTGGATCCATCAGATTCGCTGGATTACTCGGCATACAGAGGTGGTGGTTTCAGCGAACTGGCAAAACTCAGCTACATGGAACGACCGCTCGGCCTCAAACATCGACACCATGTCGAGTGGCCTGAGACCGTCGAACTGGTCACTTTTGACGAGTCACTTGAATCGGAGTTGCTGGGCATCCTTGATGCCAGCTATGAAGACACAATGGACTGTCCTGAACTTCGTGGCTTGCGGCAGACGCAGGACATCCTCGCCGGCCACCGATCCACAGGCGAGTTCGACCCAACACTCTGGACCATCATGCGGCTTGACGGGCAACCGGCCGGCGCGATTTTGTTGAACCCTTCACCGAAACAACGAACGGTTGAATTGGTATACATCGGTTTAGCGCAACATGCGCGTGGACGCGGACTTGGCAAGCGCTTACTGGTTGAAGGCCTGTCGCGTATTGCCCATCGGCGCGAGCGCTCGGTCAGTCTTGCAGTGGATGATCGCAATCATCCAGCAATTGCGATGTACTGCGAAGTGGGATTTCGTCGTGTGCTTCGGCGCATTGCGATGATTCGTCCACTGCGCCAAGTTGCAGAACATGCAACGTCATGAATTGCCAAGAAGTTTTCCACCATTGATTGACACGCGGTGGATATCGCCGCGCAAAAAAAATGCGTGCGTTCTTCCCCGATGGTTTGCGGGTTTGCGAGCCACGCGGTCAGAAAATTGCGAATAACGCCTTGCCGAGTTGGGAAGTAAATGTAATCTTCACATGTCGTTCAGGGATGAGCGACCCCAAACGCCAGTTGCTTCACCCTTGTCGCTTCACACCGTTGACTCGCCGAGACTTGCTGGATCGTCAGCCACATGATCCAAGCAGCGCGATTCCTGCGTCGTCTCCGCACCTCCACGTGAAGTTCGCACGGGCAAACAGGGCGAGGGAGCGTACGGACGGACCTGTGTTTCACATGCACACCAGCGGTTCATGCATCGCCAAAGATTGACATGAACCGCCCAGCAGGGAGGTCGCCCGTGTCATCACACGCCCAAGCCATCACTGAATCGCCCGCTGTCGGCCAAGACGCCGCCAAGTGCATCACGGCGAAGCTGGCGGATCGCGTCGGAACGCATCGGTACCAGATGTGGTTCGGTGCGACGTCATTGCGTGTTCAAGGCAAGACCGTTCAACTCGAGACTGACAGCCAATTCGTCGCGCAGTGGATTGAAAAACATTTTGATCGTGAACTGCGCGATGTCTCTCGCGACGTACTGGGTGATGCGCACGAGTTGATCATCAGCATCGTGCCAACAAACAACACGATCAGCGCAAATGCCACGCCGCCGGGTCATCACCACTCGCCGCTGCAGTTTCCCGTCGATGGTACGAATGACGCATCGAGCATGTCCGTACAGCCCCGATCCGCTCGCACCACAACTCGTCGCAGCACATTGCGACGGTTGGAGGATTACGTCGTCGGTCCGTCCAACAAGCTTGCATACGCAGCCGCGACAACGATCGTCAACGATCGCGATGCCGAGGTCATCTCACCACTGTTCATCCACGGCGAGTGTGGCGTTGGGAAAACGCACCTGCTGCAAGGTGTTAGTCGACGTGCGGCGGAGCGACATGGCGCTTCGAACGTGCGCTACGTCACCGCTGAGCAGTTCACCAATGAATACATTGCGTCCGTTCGCAATCAGACGATCGACGCGTTTCGAAATCGCGTGCGCAAGCTGGAGTGCCTTGCGATCGATGATGTGCAATTTCTCTCCAACAAATCGCGTACCCAAAACGAGTTTCTCTATACGTTGGATGCCATCGACCATCTGGGAGCGAAGATTGTCCTTGCATCCAACGAGCATCCGCGGCAGATCAAGAAGTTCAGCCCTGCCCTGATCAGCCGTCTGCTTGCGGGCATGGTGGTGCAGATCGACCCGCCTGATCGCACCACGCGTATCAAGCTGGTGCATCGCATCGCCGCCGCCCGTAACCTTCTCCTCCTCGACGCCGCGGCGGAACTCATTGCAACCCGTTGCGTGGGTTCCGTTCGCGAACTCGAGGGAACCATCACCAAACTCGCCGCGATGCACAGTCTGGCAACCCATGCTGAGACCACAAAGCACGACGGCCCGCGCGAGATCGGCCTGCTCCTTGTGCAACGGCTGTTTGCTGACCAGGCGTTTACGAACACCGCACCTGTGCGCATCGGTGGAGTCCTCGATGCGGTTTGCACCACGTTGGGCGTCACACGAAACGATCTTTGTGGATCCGGCAGACACCGACGCGTGGTGTTGGCCAGAGGCCTGGTGGCCTATCTTGGTCGGGAGTTGACGACGCTCAGCTACCCGGAGATCGCACAGGCCATGGGGCGCCCCCACCACTCCACGGTACACACGGCAGCCCGGCGCCTGAAAGCCCAGCTTGCGGCCAATGACCATGTGGTGCTCCAGAATACCGACACGCCAATCGCACTGACGGACCTGATTGACCGGGTACGGCACGAAATCCGACGAGATTGAACGGCTGCATGGGTGGTACACTCTTGCCGATGCATCGCATGATTTGTCTGGCCTTGATACTCGTTGTCGCGCCGCTGGCGATGGGTGTCCCGCGCGACGCTGCTGCAGCGCCGGATGCCACCGTCGCGCAATTGCGCTCCGCTGTGACGAGCCATCGCAGCGGTTCTCACCTTCCGCTGCTGTTCTCGCTGCGACAGCTTCGCGATCCAGCGCTGGGTCCGGTGTTCGAGCGGCTCATCAACCACGACGATTGGCAGGTGCAGGTGCACGGTGCGCTGGGTCTTGCAGAGGTCAGCCCCGAGCGC
>PWVT01000022.1 GCA_003562195.1 Phycisphaeraceae bacterium
CGTTGTCATTGAAACACGCAAGAAACTCGGCGGTCGGGCGACGAGCTTCGTCGATCCGCGTAGCGGCGAAGTGCTCGACAACTGCCAGCATGTGCTCATGGGATGCTGCACCGCGCTGATGGACTTTTACGATCGGCTCGGCGTGCTCGATGCGATCGAGTGGCACCGCACGTTGTACTGGGCGCGGGAACACGGCGAAGTGGACACGATGGCTGCCGGCTGGCTGCCAGCACCGATGCACTTTGCCGGCTCATTCCGCAGGATGCGACTGTTTGATCGTGCGGAGAAGTGGGCGATTGCACGAGCGATGTGGCGGATGATTCGCATGGGCGCGAAGGGGCGTGTTGCATGGACGCAGCGGACGTTCACAGAATTCCTCGATGAGTGTGCTCAGCCGCCGCGCGTCGTGCGGTGTTTCTGGAACGCGGTGATTGTCAGCGCGTGCAATATGCCGGTTGATCGGGTGAACGCGGCCCATGCGATTCAGGTGTTCCAGGATGGCTTTCTCGCCAACAAGTGGTCGTACACGATGGGGCTGGCGAGCGTGCCGCTCTGGGAGCTGTACGACCCCGCCGCTGAGCTGATTGAACAGAACGGCGGACAGTTGCGGCTTGGCGTTTCGGTTCGTGACATTGCGTATGACGGAAAGCGTGTGACGGGGGTGGTGACGGATGAGGGCATGGTTGAAGCCGCCGCCGTGATCGCAGCGGTGCCGCCTGATCGATTGAGCAAGCTGGTGAGTGGGACGATGCGGAATACGGATGTTCGGCTGACGAAACTTGATGAAATCGCGTTCAGTCCAATTCTCGGCGTTCACCTTCGGTTCGACCAGAGTGTCATGGACCTCCCGCATTTGGTGCTGCCGGATCACGGTGTGCAGTGGCTGTTCAACAAGGGGATCGATGAGCACGGTTCACAGCATCTTCATGCGGTGATCAGTGCGGCTGACGAGTGGCTTGCATTGACGGAGGATGAAATTGGCATGCGGGTGATGGATGATCTGCATCGTGCGTTGCCGAAGTCAATGGGCATGAAGCCGCAGGCCGTGCGTGCCGTGAAAGAGAAGCGCGCCACATTCGCCGCCGTGCCGGGCGTGGACGATCTGCGACCAAGTTCAGCGCCGGGGACGATCGGCCTGGGTGGAGGTGGGATCAGCAATCTGTTTCTCGCAGGCGACTGGTGTGACAACGGATGGCCCGCCACGATGGAAGGCGCGGTACGCAGCGGTTATACCGCAGCTGCGGCCGTGAGCGACGACGCGACTTGGAGCGGTGTTGTTGAGGACGTTCCACCCGGTGCATTCGCGTCGATGCTGGGGTTGCGTTAAGCGCAGAAAAAAGCCCACGGATCGCAATCCGTGGGCGTGCGTGTCAAGTATCAAGAGTGTTTACCGGGCACCTGCACTGCCTGGCTCCATACCGGTTTGCCACATGACGAAGGCCCAGCGGTCAGCGACATCACGAATGCGCAGGTGCAGCGGCTTGCCGGCACCGTGGCCCGAATCACGATCGACCCAGAGTAGGATCGGCTTCTCGGAATGGTCGTTGGATGCCATCGCCTGCATCGCAGCAGCCATCTTGCGTGCGTGCAGTGGGTGAACACGGTTGTCGTTCTCGCCAGCGGTGAACAGCACTGCGGGATACTCGCGGCCCTTTTCAATGTTGTGATACGGCGAGTAGGCGCGGAGCCACTGGAACTGCTCGGGATCTTCCGGAGAGCCGTATTCGGGAATCCAGAACCGAGCCATAAGAAACTCGTGATACCGCAGCATGTCCAGCAGCGGCACTGCTGAAATCGCAGCTGAGAACAGGTCAGGGCGCTGGGTGACGGCGACGCCGGTGAGCAAGCCACCGTTGGAGCCACCGAAGATGGCCAATCGTTCGGGCTTGGTGTATCCGCGTTCGATGAGATGTTCAGCAGCCGCATAAAAATCGTCATAGACATTCTGCTTGTTCTCAAGCATGCCCCCGCGGTGCCAGGACTGGCCGAACTCACCGCCGCCGCGCAGATTCGCCACGACGTACACGCCGCCGGCTTCCAGCCAGGGGAAGTTGGTCGCGATGAACGACGGCGTCATAGAAATGTTGAACCCACCGTAGCCGTAGAGCAATGTTGGGTTTTCGCCATCAAGCTCCAGGCCCTTTCGATGCACGATGAACATCGGCACTTCGGTGCCGTCCTTGGAAGTCGTCCACTCCTGTTTGACTTCGACAAGGGAGGGATCGACTGGCACATCCGGTCGTTCCCAGAGTTCGCGGTCATCGTTTCGCAGGTCAACGCGATAGATGGATGACGGTTCGTTGTAACTGGTGAAGCTGATGAACGCTTCCGTGCGGTCATGGTGCGTTGAGATGCCCGCAGAGCCAAGGCCGGGCAACTCGATTTCGCCGAGTGAAGTGCCGTCCATGGTGAAGCGTTCGAGGCGGGTGGTGGCATTTTTCTGATAGTTGGCCACAAGCATGCCGCGTGCCTGACTGACCGTTCGAAGTACCGCGTCATCGCGCTCCCCGATCACGACTTTCCAGTTGTCGCGCTCCGGGTTATTGAGGTCCACCGCGTACAACATGCCGTTGGGTGCTTCGAATGTGGTGAACATGTACAGCGTGTCGCCGACAATGACGTTCGGTGCAAACCGGGCGCCGAGATCGACGGCCAGGGGGATGCGTTCAAACTCGCCGGTGCGCTGCCACGCGGTCATGTCAACGATGTGCAGATTCTGCTGCGCCCAGCCCTCAAAGGTGGTGGCGATGAGCCATCGACCATCGCGGCTGAGGTTTGCACCGGGAATGCGGCTGGGATCATCCTGCATGAACAGTTTGGGGTTTTGCCTCGGGTGCTTGCCAAGCGTGTGAACGCGAAACGCGCGTGAGTAGGCGTCGGTGGGATCTTCCAGAACGCCGTACACAAAGCCGGATGAATCCGGCAGCCAGCCCACGAAGTTGATCTTGCCAGCAATCTCATCTGCGAGCCACTTGCCACTGGCGACATCCATGACATAGAGCACCGTCATCTCATCGCCTGCGTAACTCAGACCAAAGGCCAGCAGTGAGCCGTCATGGTTGGGGCGGTACCAATCCAAACTGTACAGGCCCTGCTCGTCGAGGGTGTTGGGGTTGAGCAGCTCGCGTGGTTCCCCGTCGTGACCTTTTCGGAGGTAGAGAACCGATTGGTTTTCATCGCCTTGGCGTTCGGTGTAGAAATAAAGATTGCCTCGCATCGTTGGCGAACTGACGCTGCCGATCTGCATGAGTTCAGAGAGACGTTCTTCGAGTATGTCTCGGCCGGGGCGGCTGTCGAGCACAGCCCGTGTAAATTCATTTTGCTTTGTGGTCCATGTTTTGACTGCTGTGCTTTCGCGCTCCAAGGGTTCCAGCCAGCGATAGTTATCGACAATCTCTTGGCCGTGCAGCGTTTCGATGACCGGATCAATAGCGGTCGGTGGCGGAGCAGAGGGGATTTCACCAATCAAAGCGATGGACAGCAGAATGCTCAAGAGCATGGGTAGTTCCTCAAATTCGTGGGGTACTCGTCACCGCCAATCACGGCGTGTGCATCAGATTATACGGGCTTGCCCAACAGTCGCTGCAGTGACACTACCCGACAATATCAGGCAGGTCGTTCATTGCCCCGGTCAGGTTGCGCGGCCCCTCGGGTGTGACGAGAACATCGGCTTCATAATGCACGCTCAATGAGCCGTCAGCGGTAAAAATTGGCCACTGGCGTGCCTCGCTGGTAATCGACGGCGTGCCGACCGCGAGCATTGGTTCCAATGCCAGAAGCATGCCCGGTTGAAACGTCCTCCACGCGTCGGGCCATTCCGAAGTGTTGTGCGGCACGACATTCGACACAAACGGGGGATTGTGCAGTTTACGCCCGTATCCGTGGCCGCCAAGCCCTCTCACAAGATGAAGGCCGCACTCGTCCTCGACATACTCTTGTACCGCCTTGGCCCAATCGATCAGGGGTCTCTCGGACAAGACCGCGGCGATACCCCGGTTGAGCGACTCTCGACCGCATTGCATCAACGCGATCGCGGCATCGCTCGCGTGTTCGATGGCATACGTCCACGCCGCATCGCCGTACCATCCACGATGGATCACGCCGATGTCAATGGAGATGATGTCACCCGGCTTGAGCGGGTTAGCCGACATGTTGTGCGTGCCATGCACGATGCAGTCATTCACCGAAAGACACGAGTAGCTGGGAAACGGCGGGTGCCCTGGAATCTTGTACCGTAGAAACGCGCTCTTGCACTTGAGGTCTTTCAACGCCGAGGCAATGAAACTGTCGATATCGGCAAGCGTCTTGCCTGCGCGAAGAAAGTTAACCAGACGCTCATGGATGCGCACTACACACGTAGCGGAGCGCGAGGCGGCATCAATATCCTGTGCGGCGGTGACAACCATGAATGACGGATGGTAGGGTGAAGCTGGGGCAGGTCAAACCGATACGTCGCCGATGAGATCCCCACGCCTTCAAATGCGCTGGGGACAGCGTATCGGCCGATGATGAATGACCTCACCATTGATGACCACCATGCGCGGACCGGCTGTCGCAAACTCGTACGCCAGATCGCGTTCATCATCACAATCAAGCACTTGAAGGTTGGCGCGCATCTCTGGCTGTAGCGAGCCGACATCGTTCTGTAGTCCCAGCACGCACGCGGCGTTGTGTGTCGCTGCGTAAATGGCTTCGCTCACCGTCAGATGCAGCTTGCGACAGGCCAACGCGATGGTGAACGGCATCGACGGCGTAGGCGATGAACCGGGGTTGTAGTTCGTCGCAATCGCCAGCGCCCCGCCGGCATCAACAAACGCACGACCGGGGGCATAACGGTCATCCAATGAAAAACCGGAACATGGCAGCGCCACGCCCATGGTGTCACTGTGCGCCAGGTGCAGCAGGTCATCCTGCGTTATTGCTTCGAGATGATCCACGCTTACGGCGCCCATTTCAACCGCGAGGCGAGTCATGCCCAGACTGTTGAACTGATCAGCATGGACCCGCAGCGGACACCCGGCATCGCGGGCGGTCTCGAACAGGCGTCGCGTGTCATCCAGTGACCATGCACCTTGTTCGCAGTACGCATCGCACGTGATCGCCGGAAAATCCGTAGCCACCGCGGGCAGCGTTTCATCAATCATTTGGCTGACAAACCGGGGATTGGCTGGGTCGATCGCATGGGCGCCGAGGAATGTGGGTGAGATGAACTGCGGTACCTGCTCCGCTGCGCGGGTGATGGCCCGAAGCATCTTCAACTCGGTCTCTGTGTTCAGCCCGTAGCCGGACTTGACCTCGACTGTTGCCGTGCCCAAAGCTGTCATGCGCGTCAGGCGTTTGAACAGCAGGTCAACCAGTTCATCCTCGCTTGCATTGCGGACCGCTCGCACGGTGGACATGATCCCACCGCCTGATTCGAGAATCTCCAAATAGCTTGCACCGGCGAGACGCTTCTCAAATTCGTCAAAGCGGTCTCCTGCCCAGCAGGCATGGGTGTGGCAATCGACGAATGCAGGCATCACCACGCAACCTTCCGCGTCGATTCGCTCACCGTTGAACGCACTCGGTGGGTCGCCGGCCTGCACGGCGGTGATGCGATCCTCTTCGATGCGTACATGGCCGCGCTCAATGGTGTTCAGATCATGCAACTCCAGACCTCGCCTGGCTTTGGGCGTGCCTGCGAGCGTCAGAATCCGAGCGTTTTCAATCGTAATAGCCACAACACACTCTAGGCGAGCGGGAAATGACGAGCAGCCGAAATGCGTCGTGTGTGGGGCGCGGGACACGCCGTACAATCATCGTGTGCCCGTTGATGTTCCCAATTTGCTGAACCCCGAAGGGGCGATTGCTCGGCGGCTGGAAGGATTTGAATCCCGGCCGCAG
>PWVT01000069.1 GCA_003562195.1 Phycisphaeraceae bacterium
TGGCTGGAACGGCATGATCGCAGCCGAGGACAAGCCACGTGTGATCGACCCCGCCGATGGCATCCTCTTCACCGCCAACAACCGCACTGTCGATGTGCAGCGGGCCTGCGAGATTGGTGGCGTATGGACGGCAGGTGAACGCGCCAATCGCATCGCCCAACTGCTCCGCAACGGCGACGACTTTACCGAGGATGACCTGTTTCAAATGCAGCTTGATACGCGCGTGGAGTTGTTCGACTTTTACCGCGATCTGGCGCTGCACGTGATGCAGCACGCGGAGGAAGTGCATGATGCGTATGACGAAGCGCAGAAGATTCTACAAGAGTGGAACGGCACCACCGATGCTGATCAGCCCGCGGTGCAACTTCTGCAACTGTTCCGTCAGCATTTACACCTACGCATCATCGGCCCATTGGTCGCACCAGTGCGGCAGCTTGATGAGCGGTTTACCTACCGCTGGTTCATGGATGAAGAACCCGTTAGGCGGTTACTCGAAGAGCAACCCGCCCATTTGCTCAGCCCTCGTTATCACGATTGGGATGACCTTCTGGAAAGCGAATTGCGGAACACCCTCTCACGGTTCACATTTCTCGGCAGAGAACTGACGACTCCGTGGGGTGAAGTCAACCGCTCTCGTATTGAGCATCCGCTCGTGATAGGTATGCCAATGCTGGCGGATCGACTGAACCTTCCGAGCGACCCACAACCCGGCCACCCATTCGCATTGCGAGTCGCAACGCCGAGTTTCGGTGCCAGTGCCCGGCTGGTGGTCAGTCCCGGACATGAAAGCGATGGTATTTTGCACATTCCCGGCGGTCAGTCCGGCCACCCGCAGTCGCCGCATTATTCCAGCGGCCATAAGGCCTGGGTTGAAGGCCGTCCGCTTGGGTTGTTGGGCGGTAAACCCAACGCGATACTGCGCTTGCAGCCGAAGTGAACTGGAAAGGGAATGGAATAGCACTTTTTGCCGACGGCCTCGGCTGACGATATACTTCCTCTACTCGGGCCATTGGCGCAGTTGGCTAGCGCGCTTGTATGACACACAAGAGGTCACTGGTTCAAGTCCAGTATGGCCCACTCGAAGACCAGCCCCCGCGAAGCGGGGGTGGTTTGTTTTTGTCGGAGAGTGGGATGGCATGCGACATCCTGGTAACTGAGGTGAATCGATGGGCACGATGGCCCATTCAACCACGAAATAGTGGCTGCCATGCGCCGTATGAGCACACGCGCCAGAGCCACTCCAATGGTCCGTAGCGAAAGATGCGGAGCCAGAGCATGCTTAACACGGCTTGCACAGTAAAGATGCCAACGACGAGCATGAGTTGCTGGGTTCGGCTGAGTTCGCCAAACAGCCCCAATCCCCACCAGTACATAATGCTGGTTGCAACAATGCTTTGTAACAGGTAGTTGGTCAAGGCCATGCGCCCGACTGCGGCCAGTGCAGATTGGAGCCACTGCAATGCGCCAGCATGGACCAGCATGCAGATGCCACCAATGTAGCCAAACATGAGTAACAAACTCGCGATCCAGTGAATCATCTCAGCAGAAAATACAACCCAAGTCATCTGGTAGTCAGCGATGTAATACAGCCATGCAACGGAGAACTCCATCGGTAAGCCAACGAACATGCCTGCGAGAAACAGGTTGCGATGCAGGTTGCGAAAATTGGGTTTGAAAAAACCCCATTTCATGAGCGCTGCACCAACGAGAAACATCACGCCGATACGCAGCGCGAACCCCGTCATGAGCCCGGCCACGAAGATGTGGCCTGCGAAAGAAATCGCTCGCGTAGCAATCGTGATTGACATCGGGCCTTCGCCGTAAGCGATCATCTCCATCTCGCGGAAACTCTCATCTGTCACATCGAATTGCGCCTGTTCCCAGCGCTGCAGCGCCTCAGTCCACCGATCCACTCTGTCGCTTCGATCATTGGCGGTAACGTGCTGTACTGCACGCTCATCCTCCGTTGGCTGCTGGTGTGCGGAGATCACTTCGCGGTGTGAGTTGTTCCGTTGCTCATGCACGCCCAAGGCCAGAATGCCTGCATACATCAATGTGGCAAACGCAAAAATGCATCCGGCCCAGATCAATAGTGTTGCAGGGCGACACTTGCGGAAGAGGAAAAGAACGAATCCGCCAACAGCGTACATGAACAAAATGTCACCGTACCAGATCAGAAGTCCGTGTAGCAGGCCAATGACTAGCAGCACAAGAAGCCGACGCATGTACGTCATGCCGAAGGTCCCGCCGCGCTCCATCGCACGGTTGAATTGCACGATCAATCCAATGCCAAAGAGGAGGGAAAAGAGCGAGACAAATTTGTACTCAGCGAAAACTTTAATGAACGACCAGGCCAGTTGTTCGCTCACCGGCTGATCTATCATTGCAGCCGGATCAAGCATCATCGCCATTGGTCCAGAGAAGAAAGCAATGTTGACGAAGAAGATTCCCAAAATCGCAACGCCGCGCAGAACATCAAGACTCACAATGCGCTCGTTTTCGCTTACAGGAGCAAGCGTCCTAGAGTTGTGCTGCGGTGTGTCGTGCATGGTGGGCGCTCACGAGTGGTCGATCTGGAAGACAGGGAGTATAAAGGTTCTTAGTTCACTGGGATGAGCGGCCAGGCCCGGGTGTCGATGAAGTCCGCGTGATGCAGCGTTGCCGGTGGACCGGTTACCTGAACACCGGCAGCTTCAACGAGTGAGTCATTTAGGTCGATCAACTCCGCTTCCCGCAAGGACCATCGCTTATGCCAGATCGGGCCGCGAAAGACTCGTCCCATGGTGTCGGCAGAATACAGCACGTAGCGTTCAGTAAGAAAGTATGTCAGGTCGCCTTTGCGAGATGGTTGCATCGGTTGGCTGGCGGTCCAAGCGCAACGCAGACGACCTGGCGGCTTGTCGATGCGATCGACCGAATAATCCACTCGATCGCCATTGCAATTGAGAGCGATTCGTGAGTTGAAATAGGGCAAATGAAAGAAGCGCCTGGCACCCCACACGGCAAGCCGGCTGGCTGCGTCCAGACTGAAAAACCACACACCGGGTTCGTCGTGATAGGTCACGTATGTTCGCACATTGCACTCGTGGAATGCTGAAAATCCTCGCCACGAGCCCACAGGTAGCGGTGCAAGGTTCACATCACGCATCGTGAACGGCACTAAGCCAATCCACGCGGTGCCGTCATGCACATCGATTTCAAGCGCTGAGGGGATCAATGGCCGCAGTTGCTCGACGTTGATCGGCCAGTGTGCAAACAACAAATGAAGCCACTGCATACGTATGAGCGGCCTTCCGGGTGGCCGCAGGGGCTGATCGTGCAGTGCCATAGCGTGGATAGTACTGTCACGCGGCCGCGTCAACACCTTGCCAGACACCGAGACGTTGTTCGACACTACCAGAACCCGATAACGCCCGATTGAAATGATTTCGTTACACTGCCGTGTTACGCCCAGCAAAGGAGGCGCGGGCTCACGGCCTGTATCAAGAAAAAGGAGAAATGTCGTGGCAGAAAACAATGAATTCGGCACCGTCATCGGCGCAGATGCGAACTTCAAAGGCGATCTGAGCTTCGACTCCGCCGCGAAGGTGCTTGGTAAATTCGAAGGCTCGATTACTTCCAAAGGGAAAGTGCAGGTCGCAGATGGAGCGGACTGCAAGGCGACAGTGAAGGCCAAGGAGATTTCCGTTGAAGGCCATATTGAAGGCAACATCGAAGCGACCGATCGCGTGGAACTGCGACCCAAGGGAATCATCACAGGCGACATTACTGCAGCGCGTATGACCATGGCCGATGGCGCATCCATCGATGGGCATTGCCGAATTGGTGTGAATGGCCAAAGCGGGTCGCGTTCGGCGACGTCATCCGCTGAAGTCAAACCTCAGCAGCAACAAGCCGCTGCCAAGAAATAATTCCTCGCCCAAGTCCGCGAATGCGTCGGGAGCGTGATCGTGCGGTCACGGGCAGGCAGTCGCATGGCCAAAGCCAAAGCGCCAGCTAGGCGAACGATTCGATGCTACCTGTGTGGAAACAGGTCAGAGGTGTCGTTGCGCACAATGAGCACTACATGTCCCAAGTGCAATCGGGCGATCAAGGTTGAGGATGTCACCGTCAAGACCTATTTGCCGGTCAATGACTTGCAGACTTGCGGTAAGGTAACCATCACCGCGAAAGGGCGTGTCGTCGCGAAGCGGATTCAGTGCGGAGATGGCGTCGTTTGCGAAGGTACTATCGAAGCGGCAATCGAAACTGACGGCGATGTATCACTTGGGCCGAAGGCGTTGTGGAAGGGGCAAGTTCTTCAAAGTCGCTCGCTACAAATAGCTGATGGCGCGAAGCTGTTGGGCCTAGTTACGGTGCCATGGCATCGGCCTGAAAGCAACGGTGAGAAGAAATGAAAACGCCGCTTGCCGCGTCGCGTGACAGTTCGTCTGCGCGAAGCCGCAAGCGGCGGGAGCGAAACTCTGAGGAAATCACTGTGGATCGAGCAAGCCGCGCTCTTCGACCGAGTCCAGCAGCGTCTGCACTGATTCGGCGACGGATTGTTCAGCAGTGTGAATCACAAGGTCTGCCTGTTCCGGTTCTTCGTACGGATCATCAATACCCGTAAAACCCTTGATCTCACCAGCACGGGCCTTCTTGTACAGGCCCTTCGGATCACGCTTCTCAGCTTCATCCAGCGGGCATTCCACGTAGACCTCGATGAACGGCAGGGATGCATCATCGTGCAACTTGCGGACAAGGTTGCGGTCAGCCCGATAGGGGCTGATGAAGCTGGTGACGGTAATCACGCCGGCATCAGCAAACAGCTTGGCGACCTCGCCAATTCGACGAATGTTCTCCGCACGGTCTTCTGCAGAAAAGCCAAGGTTCTTGTTCAGCCCGTGACGGACATTATCACCGTCGAGACAATACGCGATCCGACCACGTTGATTGAGCACCTGCTCAAATGCGACAGCGATGGTGGACTTGCCGCTACCTGAGAGGCCTGTCAGCCAGATCGTCGCACCTTTCTGGCCGATGGCTTTGTGCCGTTCTTCTCGCGTTACAGAGCCAGCATGCCAGGTAATGTTTGTTGCTACTTGTTTGGTCATGTGAGTTTTCGTTTACGATTTTTGGTTGACAGTTCTTGCACTTGATCGCGTGATGATCACGCGCCAACAGGTACGTCTGAGGTTGCCCACTCAATCAGGACATCCGCAACTTCCGGACGGCTGAACTCCATCGGCGGGCGCTCGCCCTTTTGCAGTAGTTCGCGAACCTTGGTGCCGGAGAGGAAAATCTGATCGCCTTCAATCTTCGGGAACGTCTTGGCGGAGACCATGCCTTGGGCACGCTTGGAGTATGCGGCGTGTTCGAATTTCAGCGGGATGATGCCGATGTCTGCGGGATCAAACTCATCGAAGATGAGTTGAGCGTCATACGTGCCGTAGTAACTACCGACGCCTGCGTGATCGCGACCGGTGATGAAATGGGTGCAGCCGTAGTTCTTGCGAATCAGTGCGTGCAGCACCGCTTCGCGCGGTCCTGCATACCGCATCGCGCCGGGCATCACGGAAAGGCACGTGCGATCCTTGACGAAGTAGTTGTCAATGAGCACGTTGTAGCAGTTCATCCGCACATCCGCTGGGATGTCGCCGGGCTTCGTTTCACCGACAAGCGGGTGAATCAACAAGCCGTCACAAATTTCCTGGGCACACTTGCACAGATACTCGTGAGCACGATGAATGGGGTTCCGGGTCTGGAACGCAGCCACGGTCTTCCAGCCACGCTTGGCGAATTCTTCACGCGTCTTGACCGGCGGGAGCCGGTATTCTGTGAACTGTTCGCCCGGCTCGACCTCGGGGGTAACGGTGATGACATGCACCGTACCGCCGACAA
>PWVT01000006.1 GCA_003562195.1 Phycisphaeraceae bacterium
ATGTCCTGCGCACGTCGCAGCACTTCCATATGCCAGATGCGTTCGCGGCGCTGTTCGATGTGGCCGTAGAGCATCGTTGCGTTGGAGTTCAGGCCAAGTTCGTGCGCAGCTTTGTGAACATCCAGCCACTCATCGGAGCGAATCTTGCCTTTGAACGCTTCATCGTGCACGCGGTCATCGAACACTTCCGCCCCGCCGCCGGGCAGTGACCCGAGGCCGGCGTCTTTGAGATCGCGCAGCACGGCCTTGATGCCGTCGTACCCCTCGCGGCCGCGTTTGGAGATGCGTGCCAGATGCACAACTTCCACAGCGGTGAACGCCTTGATATGAAGCTGCGGCGTGGCTTCGCGGATGGTCCGCAGCATGGTCGTGTAGTAATCAAATTTCAGCCAGGGATGCAGGCCGCCGACAATGTGCAGTTCAGTCGCGCCGTTTTCAGCCGCCTTGAGGGCTTCTTCCCGGATCTGCTCGACTGAAAACTCATAGGCCCCGTCATCATCTTTCTTGCGATAAAACGCACAGAACTTGCACGAAAGCGCGCAGACATTGGAGTAGTTGATGTGGCGGTTGATGTTGTAGTACGCCACATCGCCGTGCATGCGGCGACGGACCATGTCCGCGAGGGAGCAGACGGTCCAGATATCGGGCGTTTCAAACAGCAGCAGGCCGTCGTCGAAGCTGAGCCGTTCGCCGGCGTGAACCTTCTCAACGATCGGCTCAAGGTGCGCGTCGAAACCGGGAAGTGCGACCTTCGTCGCTGACGATTCAACTGCATGTGTGGTCATCACATAGTCATGGTAGCGGTCATGTTGCATCGGCGCGGGTTCTGCGGAGGCAATGCATCTTGAATTGGCTCATTCAGCCCGATCGAGTTGATCACCCCTCCCATATTGCCGATTCCACTCAATACATGTCGCGGTTTCCGCACGTGCCGTGACAACGTTTATCCGGACGCACGACGGTGGCGCCTCGGCGTTTCGGCACCCGTTCAGTTCTTTGTTGACAAGGTGATGATGATGGACCAGCACGAACATAAACCAACCGGTCGCACGAGTACGCCGGACCCCGATGCTCCGCCCCAGTCAGCCGAGACTGAGAACAACAGCGATGATGTGCTCAACCTGATTGAAAATGTCGATCGACAGCTTGAGCGCATCAAAGCTGCGCGTCAGGTTCAGGATGCTGAAATCGCCTCACTGTCTGAGCGGTTCAAGGTGATTGAACGAACCGAACACGAGATGAAGCAGGCCCAGGCAGCCCTGGAGCAGCACGAAGAGCAATTGCAACAACGCTCAGAACTCATCGAAACACAACGAACCGAGCTTGAAGAAGCGCAGCACTCACTGAACTGCGAACGCGAAGAACTTCAGACCGCCCGCGATGAATTGAACGCGCAACAGAAAACCATTGAGCAAGATCGTCAAACGCTTGAAGCTGCGAAACAAGAACTCAAAGCACAGCAGCAGGCGTTACAGGACGGTCGCGATGCACTGAACGTTCGGCTTGAGGAAGCTGAGAGCCGCGCTTCGGAGCTTCTGCACGAGGTAGATTCACTCACAGCCCAACTTGCTGAGCAAAGCAAGAAGGTTGAGGTAGTGGACAACGAGCGTGAACAGCTTGAAGCACAGTTGGCCGAACGCGATGCCACCATCGTCAAACAGAAAGAGAAGCTGGAGCTTGCGGGCAAGAAGCTCACAGAGTTCTCAACCGTTTTGGATGAGCAGGCCGCGCAGCTTGAGCAGGCCGCAGGTGCTGCAGCATTAGTCGAGCGGCAGCAGGCCGAGATCACGCGGCTGACCGAGGCCCTTGAGCAAGCCAGCAGCGCGCCTGTCTCCGATGGCATTGACCCGGAAGTGCTGCAGCAGCACGAGCAGCGCATCGCGGAACTTGAATCGCAACTGTCCGACGCTGAAGCTGCGCTCAAGCAGGCCCAAGCCGCAGCCGAGCACGCCCAGAACAAAGCCAAAGCCGCTACACAGTCCGACGCCTCAAGTGCCGCTGCATCACAATTGCAGGAAAAGACCACCCGCCTGCGACGTGTCGCCGAGCACTTGCGCCGCCGTCACACGCGACTCAAGGCCGTCCGGCGTGCAGTTGGCGAACGGCGCAAAGCTGCCCCAGCCAACCAGGGTCGATCAGTGGAGGAACAGGAGACCCGAGCTGCTGCCATGGAGGCCCTGCACCGTAAGCGCGAGCAACTGGTTCAGCAGCGCGAAGTGCTGGCCCAGACCGAGCGAACCATGCAGCGGCGTTGGGCCAAACCCCGTGCCGTAACCGTCGTGGGCTGGCTGATGCTGATTGCGTGCATCCATGCTGCGGCGAGCTGGTTCATGACCGACCAGTTCTTCGCCGGCGAGCGCACGGCCAGCGCAACAATTGAACCACGCTCTGGAGCAAACCTCAGCGGCGATCGGCTTGAGCAATGGCAGCAGTGGCATGTCGAGCTGATCAGCGATCACGCCTTTTTGCAGACGCTCGCGCGACGGGCTGGCGAGCGGCGTCTGGATGACTATGCCAGCGCCAATGCGCTTGGGCGCTACCTTGAGCAGCATCTGACCATCATGCCCGATCCTTCCGGTGCATTGGTGCTCACCCTGGCCGGGACCGACAACTGGCAAACCGCAGCAGTGCTCGATGTACTCGTCACGACCATCGCTGCCCAATCTTCACGCCATGCCCAACAGCGAGGCGATCAGGCCCCCTGCCGTAGCCCAGACATCAGCCGCCGCAACCGGCGGGCTGCGCTATGCCGCCCTGAACCCGCACCAGTTCACGCAGCAGGAATGGATCACCACAGCCATTGCATTCGGCGCATTGATGACCATGACACTCTTGATCATCTGGTTGATTTACGCCCGTCTGGTCCGTGCCAAGCGCCTGTTCGATGAGGAGAACCTCATCCTGGCTCCATCGTGATGGCCTCAATAACGCTGACGATCTCGACGCTGTTCACCGTATGGCCGCGTCTCGTCAGCCGTTTCAGCTACTCCCCCACCGATGGCCTGAACGTCCCGGCCGGCACCTTCGACGGTGTGGCATCCTGCGATGAGCAGGCACCCACAGGTAAGCAGGAGTGATGAGAGGATTGCTTTGATCGTGCCGTGGCTCAACATGCTGTATCTCCCAGGTTTGAATGAACGTGTAAAAGCATTGTGTGCTCGCTTAGTGTCGCTGATCGCGGGTTTGGTGATATTGCCGCGTCTGCTCTGCCCCAGCGGCCACACCTGAACCGGTGGCAGCAACATCCCGCCCCATCCCTTCCACTGTGTAGCACCCCGTCAATGAAAACGTGGCCAAGCTAAGAAGCACCAATGTCAACATTGCATATTTTATTGTCCGCATAACTGTTCTCCAATTCTGTGCATGAGCACCGTAGGCGCGGAGGACAGGTGACTGCAAGGTTTGTTAAGTCCTATAGGTGTTGCAACTTAGGAACGTTGGAACACCTGTATGGGCATCCACTGGTGCTGATCAATGATTGCAACGCGATTACGCGGGGTTTTGTGCCGATGCTGCGCATACGAGCACCTCGCCCGATTCTTTTGCACGGGCATGAAGGAGGAACCGCGATGCCACGACTCCGCATTGTTCACGACCACGAATCGTCTCAACCCACCCTGCGCTTTCCTGTTGAACGCGCGCGCGCCTCAGAACACCATGCCGTTGAATCATCTGATCGCGCCGGAGAAGATGTCTTGGCTGCGCTTGAAAATGTCAGCAGGCGAATTGACGACCTGGCCAGGGAACTCAACTGTCTTGGGTGGTTTGATGACAACGATGACAGCCCACGCGCTGCGTAGCGATCACTCTGCATCAGCCGCTTGAAGCATAAGCTGCAGAAGTCGTGATTGGCGGTACGCGTCGTCGCCGAGCATCGTGCCCGACACATAAAGCTGCGATTCACCCGAATCGTGATCGCGTTCACTCAATTGTCGCTCTGGCTCGATCAATGCATCACGAACCGTTGTGCTGCTACGGTAATCGCGACGTGGCTGCGAGGCGTTCGGGCCATACCCTTCAGGCATAAGGCGTGCCTGAACCTGATTGATGCTGTCATGGCCACCGTTTGACTGCGAACCGGATTCCTGTGGGGGTGCATGAACCGGAACCATGCCTGTGTTGTCAGGCGAGATGCGCGGTCCGATCTGGAACACCGTATTGGGTGGGATCATCGCGTCCATACCATCTTCATCTTCATTGTAGAGATACAAAGATTGTGGGAACACTGCGCGAATCCCACCATGCTGACGCATGAACATGCCCGGCTGACCCGGTGCGTGATACACCTCAGAAAAGCCGGTCGGACGTTGCAATCCCACCTGAAGATGCCGCAGACTGGTGGAAAGCACATTGCGGTCGCTGACGAGTTGTTCGACTGGCTGATAATCCTGCCAGAAGCCCTGGGCGTGCGTGGCAGAAACAGCCGCAAGGAGTGTCACCGCAGATACGAAAATGTGTGCCCTACACGACATGTCACCATTGTATCGGTCCACGCCGATTGAGCACAAGACAGAACATTCAAGCAAATCAATCGAGGTTGCTTGAGTAACCCTGTTGAGTAGCCGAAACTAGCTCTCAGGCACTGAAATGAACATCTGACTCACAGCTGATTTTTTGACGATTCGAGGGGAATTTCAATGCACACCTACGTCGCACGCCAGCCGATCTTCACCAGGGATCGTGATGTGTTTGGCTATGAATTGCTTTTTCGCGGGAGTGCTGAGAATAGATTCACGCCTGGCGTTGACGAGGACCACGCCAGCGCAAAGGTCTTGAATGATACCCTCCATCTACACGGCCTGGATGATCTTGGCAGTGGGGGCAAGTGCTTCATCAATATCACGCCAAAGATTCTGCTTGAGGAACTCTACACCACGCTGCCACCTGAATCCGCGGTGCTGGAAATCCTCGAAACTGTGGAACCGACCGATGAGCTTCTGGCTGCGTGCCGCAAGTGCCGCGAAGCAGGATATTCGTTGGCTTTGGATGACTACATTCTGCAGCCAGAATTTAACAGCGTGCTTGCGCACATCGACATTCTCAAGGTGGACTACTTGGACCTGGATGCCAGCCAACGGCACGAGGTTGCTCGTCTCGGCCGAAGGTACAAGTTCAAGATGCTAGCTGAAAAGGTGGAAACCTATGAAGAGTTCCATCAAGCCAAGCTTCAGGGTTACGACTACTTCCAGGGGTATTTCTTCTGTAAACCGGAGATGATCAGCAGGCGTGATGTCCCCCATTCACAATTTGCGTACCTGCAACTTCTTCAGCAATTGACCAAGCAGGAACTGAACCTCGGCGCGATCACAAAAATCATCAGCCAGGATGTTGCGTTGTCGTACAAGTTGCTGCGATATCTCAATTCATCAGCGTTTGGATTCCGCCACGAAATCTCATCGATCGAACGCGCTCTCGCGCTGCTTGGCGATCGGCCGCTTCGCAAGTGGGCTTCATTGATCGTCCTTAGCATGATTGGTGAGTCCAAGCCGATGGAGTTGCTCAAAGTCTGTATGGTGCGTGCCCGCACATGTGAACAGTTGGCTGCGAAAACCAACCTCCCCGACCCGCTGCATTGCTTCATGGCTGGCATGTTTTCTGTGCTGGACGGGTTGCTCGATCAGCCGATGTATCGGCTTGTGCAGTCCATGTCACTGCCCGCAGAGGTAAAGGCCACATTACTCGGCGATCCCACCCCGATGCAAAAATTGCTCGAACTGATCAAGGGCATTGAATAGGTCGCTGGGACATCGTAGAGCAAGCACCAGACGAGATCGGCATTGGAATCGATGAAGTTACCACGGTTCACCAGGAAGCTTTGCAATGGGCCGAGGCACAAGCCAAAGGAATCTCATCGAAACCCACGGTAGAAGCAGCGTAAGTCAGGGTGGCGTGATGCGTGAGTGATTACATGCCGACATGCAACGTTGCGCCATCCATCAGAAACAAGCCGATGAGCCAGTCATTGATCAAGTAAGGATCTACCTGGAGCACGCCCTCGATGGTGCCGTAATTGAAAAACTGCTGGTTCCCGCCCACTGCTGCGGGTGAACCGAGTTGTACTTCGATGGCGTCGTACGGCGAGGGCATGGTGCCGATACAACAGCCGTCCCACATATTGAGCATCACCAGGAGTTCATCGGCCTGACCGGTGATCATGGGAAACATCAGGTGGCCGGAAATCTTCACATGCTTGCCATCGAGCATGGCCACTCTTTCTGGAATGTCCTCCATGCCCAGTCGCGGCTGATAGGTTTCCGCTGCGGACATAAGTAGATCCCACGTGATTTCATACGGCTCAGACTTGGTGCCGCTGCCACGAATCACAAACGTGTCATCCAAGAGCAGCGAACCATCGGGCTGTTCGACAACACTGTGTTGCAATCGCTGGGCCGCCAGACGTTCATCGCCCAGCGCGAGATCGCCTTCGACCGCCCACGGGTTTTCACCGGTTTCAATCGGCTGATGTTCGTGATTCCCGAGCCCTTCGCCTGTTCCGCTCTGTCCCCAGTCTTTGCCACCTTGGGCATTCTCAGGCCAACTGGGAGCATACGAGTATTCCTCCTCCGCCTCCTCTGATGAGGCCAACAGGTCCTCTGCCAGTTCTCGGGCATCTTCTTCGTGCTGCTGTTCAGAGTCGGAATCATTATCTGCTCCGTGCCGACCCTGCTCCGGCTGGTGTGCGTTGGAAGTAATCTCGCTGTCAAAGTCATCGTCCACAGGATCGAATAGTGATGACCCGCCCCTGTCCGGCTCTTCAACAATCTCCGGCTCTGGCTCCTGTTGCACCGGTGCGGCGGTCTGTTGCAGTACATCGTTCGTGCGTGATTGCGCAAACACGACAATACCAGCACATGCGACAAAAACGATGACGATGGCCCAAAATAGCTTCATAGAAATTCCTTCGAAGCGCTGTTTACAGAGGCCTCAAGTTCTTCACCACTGGCGTTCGGTACGCCAATGCTGCGGGCACAAGGCCAGCAACCGCAGCTAAGAGTATTGTTGACATCACCAGCACAAAGGTCCAGATCGGCTCCAAAGTCGGCTCTATCACCAGCCCCAGCCGTGCTCGCATCAATTCTGCCACCACATGAACGCCTACGAAGCACAATGCGACGCCTGCAAGTGCACCGAGCAGGCCGATCAGCGCCGATTCGGTCAGCACTAGCCCGAACACCCGCAACCGGCCGCAGCCGAGCACACGCAAAATGGCGATCTGCCTGCGACGCATTTCCATCGAGTTGTACAGCGCGAGCATAATCGCAATCCCGCTGGACACCAGCACCACGCCAGCGAGGGCGAGGAAGATCTGGTCGATATCCGAAACGATCGCGAAGAGCTTGCCGATCTCGAAATGCGGGTCGGCCACGGTCAGCGTCGGCTCGGCTCGAAGTGTGTTGTAGATCTGTTGCTGAGCGGCACTGATGCCCCGGCCTGCCCTGGTAGCCACGCGCAGATATACGCCGGTGATCAGCCGATCTTCTTCAATCAGATCCGCTGCGGTGGTCGTGCGAATCGATGGGTTGCCCTCGCGGCGGCGATCATGCGCATGGATGATCCAACTGCTTTCAAGGTCGGTGAACATGGCACGGTCATGTGCGCTACCGGTGGGCTCGAGTATGCCTACCACGGTGTATGGGAAACCGTAGTGCACATGCGGTTCCATGCCGGGTTCCACCTCGCGGCCGAACCAGCCGCGCGATTGTTCGATGCCGTGGGTAATGTCGAACTGATCTCCGATACGAATCCCCGCCGCTCGCGCGACGGTCGAACCGACCACGACCTCAAACGAGTCCTCGAAGAAGCGGCCCTCAGCAAGCTGCCACTGCGTATCACGGTGCGGCTGGAACTTAGTGAAGAACTCCTCCGTCGTCGCCATGACCGGAAACCCGCGATGGCTGTCACCAAGCTGTGTGGGAATCGCAAACTCCCACGGCATGCGTCGGCCAAAGGCGAGGTCTTCGTACTGCTCCCACGTCATCGCCCGCCGCGGCACGCCGCTGTAAAAAACATTGTTCAGCACAGTCAAGAGCGGACTGTCTTCGGCGGACACGAGCATGTGCATGTTGCCCGCGCCACGCTGAAACGCCTGCTCACTCGCGTGCCGCATACTCAATAGTGTCAGCATCAACGCCACAGCCACGGCAACTGTCACCACCGTCGTCACCGTGGAGAACATGCGGCGGGCCATCGAACGCAGGATGATCGTAAAGTCGGTCATGACGCGGTCGGTTGAGCGGTGCGAAGCGCTTCGCGGCGGGAGAAACGATCTGCAAGGGCTGGGTCGTGACTGGTGCACAGCAACGCTGCGCCCTGGATCTCGCACGTCTGTTGAATCAGGTCCATCGCTGCCACGGCGTTATCCGGATCGAGACTCGCCGTCGGTTCATCGGCGAGCACCAGCACCGGCCCACATGCCACCGCGCGAGCCACAGCCACGCGCTGCTGCTGGCCGACGCTCATCTGTTCGACAGGTTTGTTCGGCTGGTTAATGTCCAGCGATTGCAGCAGTGTTTCTGCGCGCTTCTGATGCTCGGATGAAGGAATGTCGGAGAACATCAGCGCGGTGAGAACATTTTCAACTGCCGTAAATCCTTCGAGCAGGTTAAAGGTCTGAAAGATCATGCCGATCTTCCTGCCGCGGTACAGATCACGCTTCTCGCCACTGATCGCGTGCATGTCTTGTCCGTCGACCGAGATACTGCCTTCGTTGGGCTCCATCAGACCGGAGATGAGATACAGCAACGTGCTCTTTCCCCCGCCGGATTGACCGGTCAGCAGCATCTGTTCGCCCCTGCTAAGCTCCAGTGCCGGCAGATCGATGACCCACGACGCTGATGACGAGGCACCGTAGCGAAACTTGAGGTCACGGATGAGCAGGGCGGGCGCGGTCATGGGGATGCACTCTAGGCCAAAGGTCGTCGTGGTGTTCTACCGCTGAAACAGTTCCGAGGTTCACCAGCCGGATCATTGCGGCAACGACTGCAACTCGCGATCGACCTCGTCCATCAGGCCGCGCATGGTATCCGGCCCGAAATCAAACTTCAGTTCCGCAGCGGCAAACAGCTCCGGCAATGGTCTGGAACCACCCAGCCGCATCGCGTTTTCATAGTTCGCCAGTGCCTGCTTTTCATCACGCCGCGATTGCAGCCAGAGCTGCAGCGCGCCGAGTTGGGCAATGCCATACTCGATGTAATAAAACGGCACGCCGAACAGGTGAAGCTGCCGCTGCCAGCTAGTTTCTCGGTACGGTTCGAGACCGCTCCAGTCCACCGCAGGGCCGAAGCGCTCATCAAGTTCCAGCCACTTGGCGGTGCGCTGCTCGCGGGTGTGATCGGGGTTGGTGTAAATCCAGTGTTGGAAGGCGTCGATCGTGGCAATCCACGGGATCATCTTGGCGAGGTCTTCCAGGTGGCCGCGACGGGCACGGTCGGCCTCGGCCTGGACATAAAACTCATCAAGGTATGGATGGGCGAGCAGTTCCATGCTCATCGACGCAACTTCCGCAAACTCGATCGGCGCGTGACGGTAGTGCACCAGCGGCTCATCGTTACAAAGAATGGAGTGAAACGCGTGGCCGGCTTCGTGGATCATCGTCTCCAGATCGCTCTGCAGCCCCGCAGCGTTCATGAAGATGAACGGCTGGCGGATTCGGTCGCGGTTGTACTGGTACCCGCCCGGCGCCTTGCCCTTGCGAGATTCCAGATCAAGGCATCCACCGCCGCGCATCGTGTCGAACATACTGCCGAGGTTTGGATCCATGCGATGAAAGAGCTGCGAGGTCTTGCTGACGAGTTCATCCGCGCCGTCGAAGGGTCGCAGCGGATCGCGGCCTTTGGCGTCCACGGCGAGGTCCCACGGTCGCAATGAATCCACGCCAAGTGCTGCTTTGCGTTCGCCATTGAGCTTGCGCATCACCGGCACGCAGACCTCCTCCGCGCCGCGGTGAAACGCTTCACAATCCTCCGGCGAGTAGTCAAAGCGGTGTTTGGCTTTGAACATGTAATCGCGGTAGTTGTCAAAGCCGGCGTTCAGCGCGGTCTGATGACGAATCTTGATCATCTCATCGAAGATATCGCTGATCGCCTCGTGGTCCTGCCTTCGACGATCGGCAACAAGCCGCCACGCCTCTTCGCGTGTACCGCGATCGGTTTCCTCGATGTACCGCCCCATCTGCGGCAGGGTCTTTTCCTCGCCGCGGAACTCGACGGTCATGGCGCCGCAGATTTCCTCGTACTGCTGGCCAAGCTTGGTGTCCTGCGTCTGAAGCGGGATGTTTTCTTCGCGGAACAGCGTGACGTCGGCCTTGATATCGCGAAGCAGCACTTCATAGCGCAGCGGGTCAAGATTCGCTGCGTGCTCGCACTTGGCGATCTTCTGATCCAACTCGAAGCTGATCTGCTTGAGCTTTGGCTCGACGTTCTCAACAAAATCAAGAAAGGCGTTCTTGGCCTGCTCATCATTGGTATGGCAGGTCATGTTGATATAAAGATTTGCTTGCGCTTCGCTGGTCGTTGCGTCCAGTTCACTGCGATCAAGCAGAAGCTGCTCCAGACAGTTCTCACAGTGCAGCTTGCGATCGAGCAGGGCCTGGTAAAGCGGTTGAAGGTTTTCCCAGCGGGTGGCGTCAATCTCCGCAGGGACGAAGTCAGTCGATGTGGTCATGGCCTGATTGTTGTGCATTGCGGCAATGGCTTCAAGTCAAAACGAATCGTCCACGAAAAAAGGCGGCACTCATCATGGAGCGCCGCCTTGATCTTTCTCACCGTCGGAAAACGTGCTCAGCCGGCCCGACGTCGTGATGTTCCTGCCATGCCAGCCAGAGCCAGCAGAGCCAGCGCGCCGGGTGCAGGAATCATCGTGGTCTGAACCCAGCCAGCCACATCGAGAATAGCTACATCGGATTCGTTGAGGCCAAAGACCATGTAGAAGTTCTTCGAGTTTTCGTAGCTGACATCATTGCCCTGGCCAGCTTCGTAGTACAACTCCAGTTCAAGCAGGTAAATGCCGTCGTTGGGGTTGGCGCCATTGTCACCATTGAGAATCCAGTCGTGGTGAATGTGGTGGCGGCCCCACTGTGACTCATTGTCCGGGTGGCTGTTTTCATCGCGAACATTCGTCGCAAAACCGTTGACGAATCCAGACCCGGTCGTGACGGATTCCGGGCCGAAGGCGACCGTCATCGTTTCCGCAGTGGACGAGAAACCCGATCCGTTCCAGACCAGCAATTCATTGAGAATATTGAAGCCAATGGCGCCGGGTGTGGCGAACGTGCCGCCGACGCTATTGGTGCCGGGGTCATCGGTGGCAAAAGCGAATGGATCAAACACGCCTGTGAACACGCGCTTTTCACCGAGATATCCCGTACCGCTTTGCCATCCCTGCGTGGTCAGTTGGCCATCCACGACATTGATGCCAATGTGCGAATCGATTGAAGCCATGGCCGTTGAGCTCAGCGCAACGGTAGAGCTTGCGATGAGTGCGATCATTGAAGTGCGAAACATATACGTACCTTTCCTTTCTTTCTCCCACCATTGAAGGTGGACGAGTATGGTTACAGTTCGTAGCGAACGTTGCGACACGTTACGAGCACACCCCCCACGCACCCAGCATCAGCAGCAGATCAGACACATCAACGACACCATCGCCGTTGAGATCGGCTGCGTGGCCGGGATTTTCACCCCACGCGCCCAGCAGAATCAACAGGTCAGACACATCGATCACGCCATCGCTGTTGAGGTCGCCCGGACAGGCGGGGTTCACAAGGTTGTCTTCAACCCACGCCACAGCATCGGCAACGACCGCTTGCGGCTCATTTTGATTGAAGACAATCCAGAACGGGTCCGAAGGAGCAACGCCTTCGGTGTTGACCCAGAACTCAAGTTCAACCAGGTACACACCGTTGCCGTGCGG
The DNA here is from genome assembly GCA_003562195.1 of Phycisphaeraceae bacterium. Lineage (GTDB taxonomy): Bacteria > Planctomycetota > Phycisphaerae > Phycisphaerales > SM1A02 > PWVT01. Next base: position 11,911 of record PWVT01000006.1, read on the forward strand.
CTCGTTGAGGAAGTAGTTGGGATGAATGTGGATCGATCCGCTGGAATTGGCGAAACCAAGCGGTAGTGATGGCAGCGGATCACCGGGGGCCGGGTCCACCGCTGGCGTGGTGATGAAGTTCTGGAATCGTGAGATTTCCAGGGTTTCCAATTCGGGAATCACATGGAAATGCTCTTCTTCAGTATCCCACACACGCAGGGCTTTGCGAATGGCTAGCCCTACCGTGTGCCCGGGCGTGAACGCGCCGCTGACCGAATCAAACCCCGGATCAGCGCTGAAATGCGGCACGCCGGCACTGCCGAGGTTCTCGCTCCAGACATACCAGGGAAACTGTGGTTGTCCCTGCTCGTTCACATCGCCAGTCTGGACCTTGTTGTCCACAACATCGACGATCACATCGCCGGCATGAAACTGCGCTTTGGCCTCACTGGCCAACGCAAGCGCACCGATCGCCGTCACGACAAGACTTATGCGTACAAACATCCTGACTCCTTCCTTCACAGCGCGTGGGACTACCGGGCGTAATCCGGGATGAAATTGTTGTCCGTAGCGCTCTGATAGACCTCGTGAAACTCAAGCGTGGCGATTGAGCCGTCGAGAAACCCGTAGTTGGCCGTGGCAGACCATGTCCCTGCGCGACCACCATGAGCATGGGCCTGCATGTAGTTTGACGCCAGTGCCGGCGCCTCAGCATGCGGTGAATCCCATTGCACATGAATGTGGTCACTCATGGCATACGACTCGGCGTAGCTGCTGTAATCACCATCAGTCATCATGACGAAATGAACCGTTTTTGATGGCCGAGGCACGCGGCTGAGGCGAGTCCAGTTGGCCTCGCGGAAGCCGTTTTCAGCAGTTGGGTCAGGGAGCATCGGAGCCCAACGGGCGATGAGCATGTCGTTCAACCCGTAACTTGACCATCGCGCAATCTGACTTGGCGCGATGATCGCGTTGGGATTGTTCTCGAACAGATCAATCGCTTCACTGAGCGTCCACGCATCATCGCGCAGACCACCCTCGCTGGATGTCCAGAAGCGGCTGCGATCCGCCGGCGACTGAAGTACGCTGACCAGGCCGGGGTCGATCCGAGCCAACGCGAACAACCATGAGTACCGGGCGTACGTGGTCTGCCCGCCGTGAGGCAGCCCTGCATCCACGAAGCGATCGTTGTTGAAGTTCATGTAAATACCGTGCGCCACACCGATTTGCCTCATGTTATTGAGGCAGACTGTGGCGCGCGACTGTCGTTGCATCGAACTGAGCGCTGGCAGGATCACACCCAGCAGCACGCCGATGATGCCAATGACGACAAGCACTTCAGTTAACGTGAATCCATTGCGAGCAGCCGTGTGCTGCACGCGCGGACCACGATCCATCGCATATCCGTGAGAATGCATCGCGCATCTCCTTGACCAAATATTCCGAGTGTGAACTCGACAAATTCCGTCTATAGCAGATTCCTCAACACATGCTTACGTGATATGAACGGCATACGACTGCCGAACGACAACATCAGCGTGTGAGAAGAATCAAGAGATGGTGACCGGTGGGCCGCGCGGATGCCTGAGACCAATCGTCCGAACGACATGAGCCGAGGCAATCTCGCGAACACTCAGGTCCGGCGCTGGACCATGCAAGAGATGCGGAAGAACTTGTGGCGCCACCGTCGCATGCGAGGTGGCAAGCATTTCGCAGACCATGCAGTCGTGCGATTCCGGTTGCTCACTGTCGCAATCATCAGCTTCGGACGACGCCGGCAGATCGCAACTGTGGCTGCAGCACACCGCATGTGCAGAAGCATGGCTGCCGAAGAACCAACCCCCCTGGTGATCGATGACGTGGTGCACAAGCTGCGGCAACCCCGCGCCGTAAACAGCAACCGTGCAAAACAGAATGTATGTAACGATTCTGCGACTCATGCGAAAAACATCTTATATCACCGGACAAGCCGGTCAACTGTTTTATAAGAAGCAGGTACCAACTTGTGCAGACGTGTTGCAGATCCGTGGTCAATGATCCACACTCGCGCCGCTTGGTGCATACGAGCGCACCGCCACGGCCGGTAGGCCCAGCTTCGCCTGCACCGCGTCCGCCAGCGCGTCTGCATGCAGTTCATCATCGCACATCACGAAGATGCTCGATCCACTGCCCGCCAGATGCGCCGGCCGTTCCGCGAGCTTGCTCAACGCAGCCATGTGCTCATCCAACTCCGGCGCGCAGCGAATCGCAGCACGGGTGAGGTCGTTGAACAGTGCATCCGGCCGGGGGGCGTCCGGTGCAACGGCCGCCAGTTTCAACACCGCATCATCCCGGAGCGCCGAGGGCGACAACTCGTCAAACAACCGATACACGCGACCGGTCGGACATGCTGTTTGCGGAAAGGCCACCACCGCATGCACACTGGGCATGTGCTGTTGCACCTGCACGTGCTCACCGGTCCCGCTCACGATCGCACTGCCGCCATGCACGAAGAACGCGACATCCGAACCCAATGCTGCGCCCATTGACGCCAACTCGTCAGTGGATACCCCCAGTTCGTACAAGTCGTTCACTGCATGCAGCATTGCCGCGGCATTAGATGAACCACCGCCCAATCCACCGCCCACGGGAATACGCTTGTCCAGCTTGAGTTGGACCGGCAGCCGCATGCCAACGTGTTCTTCCATGGCCAGGTGTGCGCGAACGGCCAGGTCGGACGTGATCGACCAGTCAATCTCACTGGTGCGTTTGGCGTCTTCGTGCCAGAGAATGGCGTATCGCGAAAAGCGATCTTCATCCAGCTTGGTCACGAGCAGTTCATCGAAAAGGTCGATCGTGAGCATCCATGAGCAAATCGGGTGCAGTCCGCCTCCATCGCCGGTTGAACCCGCATCGGGCGGTCCGACAGCCAGGGCGAGGTTGAGCTTTGCCGGGGCGTAGAACGTCAACGATCTGTTCATGGGTATAAGCATATCGCAACGGATCGCCGATTCGACGAAAGTCACCCGATGAGTGGACCGATATCGATAACAGCGGCTTCACACGCCCTGCTTTTTGCCGAGAACCGGCCATGATTACACTTGACGAAGACCGTCGAACCCACCCGCGCATTGCCCTGCAAAGGCCGTGCAAGGTCTGCGAACCGCGCAGCGGTAAATACTACGCCGGCCACACCTGCGACTTGTCAGAAGGCGGCATGCTCATCAGCATCGCGCAGCGGATGAACATCAAACCGGGTGATGTTTTGCATGTCGGCGTCGCCCAGAAGCGGCGGCAAGTTCTGCTGCGCACCAATGAAATGGTCCGCTTGCGCGTCACTCGCTGCTTTGGCACTCCCGATGGCCACTGGCTGATCGGCCTGGAACTGCTCGACGCCGTCGATACCGACGAACGCATGCTCCGCCGGGCTGCGTAACCCACAGCAAGCCGGGCATCTCCATCAATTCAACTCTACATAGGGCCTCTTTCCCACTCTCCGTCTGCACACATGCCGCTGCACGGCGTCAGCCATATCATTGACGGAACACATGAGAGAACCCAAATGCCGCGAAAAAAAACCAGCAGAATCATCCTGATCAGCACCGCGGCGTTTGTAGCGACGCTGCTCACTGTCATCGCCTTGATTCCCGCGATGGTCAATCGCGGCTTGGGGCATGGGGCGATTCGCAACGCCATCGAAGCGCAGATCAACGGCACGGCGGACTTTCAGCAGATCCGCATCACGTGGTTCGGGCCGCAGGCCATGACCGGATTGCAACTGTTCGATGAGGACGGCCGCGAAGCTGCACTGCTGAACGTCAGCATCAGCGAAGGGCTGCTGCCGCTGCTGTTTGGCCCATCATCGATTCACGCCAACCTCTCAGGCACCGCACACGGCGAACTGTACGAAGACGGCACGGTGAGCTTTCAGCGGCTGATCGCTCAACGCGAACGTGATGACGAACCTTTGAACATGCACGGCGTGCCCGCAATCCAACTCACGGTCAATACACTGACCGTCTTTATGCACGATCGTGTCGGAGGACACGAACTGGCGTTTGAAAATCTCAGTGGCGACGCTGTTTATCAACCGGGCAACACGCTGGCTTTCGCCATGACAGGCACCACCAACGCCGATGGCACGCGCGGCTCTCTCGCAGCCATGGGCAATGCGCCGGGCCTGTTTGACCACGCCGGAAACTTCACCCCCGATGACACACCGGTAGAAGTGACTCTGGCCATCACGTCCATCCCGATCCCCGGCGTGGATATCCGCAGCATGCTGCACAATCTCGTCTTGGAAGTGCATTCCGAAAACCTGATCGAGGGTGTCACCGTCTCTACGCGCGGCGATGGCACGATCCAGGGCGAACAGCCCAGCCGCTTTTCTGGCGAGTTCCGCGTGCGCAACCCTATTCGCCCCGATGGTACGTTTGATCTTGCCATGGAGCGCATCACCGGCGGTCTCAGTGGCGAACGTGTGCCAACATCGCTGTTGCAACCAGCGTTCAATGGCACGCCGGTCATCCTCAGCCGCGATGTCGGTCGCACGGTTGACATTCACCTGGAGTTGAACAGCGAGCCGGATGGGACAACCTTCATCACCGCCGTAGGCCAACGCGCCACTGTGGAGTTGTCTGCACATCAAGAGGACGATTGGTGGGTCGGCGAACGGCTGGTGCTCATAACGCCCCAGGCGCACCCAGCATTGGTCGAAGGATACACAGGCCTGACCATCGAGCAACCAACCGATGTGAGCATCAACCTCTCCGCATTTGCAATCCCTCCGTATGACGAAGCACTCGACGGCCGCCCGTGGGGATTCGCCAGCGCAACCGGGTCGCTCCAGATCATCGGGCCGGTGATTGTTCTCATGCCCGGCGATAATGAAGCAAACGCGCCAGCACGGTTCACGCTGGCCGATGCCACCATTGACCTCAATGCTGCACCGCTCGGCGAAGTCGTATACCTCACCGGCACGGCGATACTCGACGGTGGCTCGGTCACGCTGAATCACGGTGTGGGCAATCTTGCCGATGCCAGCGGGCGTATCGACGCCGCCAACGCACTACCCATCGGCGAATTGACCATCCAGAACCTGCCTTCATCCACCATCGCCCAGTTCATGCCCGACCTTGCCGACACGCTGCAGGAACTGCTCGGCCAGTCGATCACCGCGTCGGTGTTTACCGACGCGGTAGATGATGGCCTTCGCGCGATCGTCGCTGCGTCCGGCCGCGCTGCACAGGCGAATCTCACCGCGGTACGTATGTCCGATGCACTGCGATTGACCGAAGGCCGCGTGGAACTCGCCCTCACACCGTCGCTCACCACAGCGATGCTGCAGAACTGGATGGATGAACCGGTCCAGTTGTTGCAGGACGCGACTGCATCGCTCGAACTGGTGCCCACCGAGTTTCCCGGCTCAGCGCCGTTTGACTACCAGTTCACCGACGTGCCGATCACTGCACAACTGATGGCGACCAATCTCGCCTTCGACCGCGTGCCGGGGCTGGCCGAACCCATTGGCGCCAACAGCGTCAGCGCTACGATCGACTTCGCCATGGATGAGCAGTGGTCCATCGCAGCCGACGGCCGGGCCAATCTGCGTCGGCATGCAGCCAATCGCAGATTTTCCCAGCTCACGTACAACCTCACCGCCTCGCCGCGAATTGACCAGCCCATGCAACTCGATGGCACGTTCGGCATGGAGACCATTCGCGTGGAGGATGTCGAAGCGCTTCTCGGCCAGGAACCGGGCCGAGTGACCAACTGGGTGGGCACCGACGGCTCGCTGCAGGGCCGGCTGGCAACCATCACCGATGGCTATGACCTCACGCTCACATCCAACCTGCAACGGCTTACCGGCACGTTCTCCAGCACGCTTATCAATCAACGGATGACACTCAATTCAGATGATGCCGCGATCAATCTCGCTGCAACCGCACTGCAGCACATGCTCGATCCGGAAGGCATGACGGCGCTCCAGATCTCGTCCGATGTGCCAATGGCCATGAGGGTGCAGTCGCGATTCCCGCTGGCCATGTTTCAGGATCAGCCGTATGACCCAGAAGAGGTGGACTTCAATGCCAGCTTGACCGGCGGCCCGCTGGAGCTCATCAGTGAAGGTGAACCCACCACACTCAGCAACATGGTCATCGCGGTGCGGAGCGAAGCCGTCAATGGCGGTGTGGACTTCATCATCAATGTTGATGCGGATATCTCTGAACGCATCGAAACGGCCAGGCGAGGGGGCATTGACCTCAGCGGCCGGGTGCGCCAGCCCTTGAGTGACCAGCCCACGCTGGACATGCAAGGCACGCTGACAGCCGCACCGTCGATCCTCGCCGATGCAATGCTGAACATGAACGGCTACCTCGTTTCCGCGATTGGCCGTGAAGTGGACCTCTCGCTGCATTCACAAAACTTCTCCCGAAACTCCGGAACGCTCTCGGTGGATATCGACGCAGCGCACGGTTGGATGCGCGCCGCCGGTGCAGGCAGCGATGGCATGCTCATGTTTGCCGAAGGGTCGCCCATTGAAGGTGAACTGTCGCTCACACCCCTGCTGCGCGACCGATTGCTGGCCAGCTTCAACCCACTGCTTGGCGCCATCCTTGCCATGCCGCAGCCCATGCAGTTTCGTATCAGCAACGCCACACTGCCGATGGATGGCGACATCAGCCGCTTCAACGCCGATGTGCAACTGGACATCGGCGAGGTGGATATCGATCCGCAGACTCCATTGTTCTCCATGCTCCGGATGGCGCGAGGGCCGAATGTGGGGCGGCTGGATGGGTTTATCGATCCCATCTATGCGCAGATTCGCAATGGTGTCATCAACTACGACCGCTTCAACATCACCATGGATCGGCTCACCATCCCCTACCAGGGCTCCATCAACCTTGTGGAGGGTTCGGTCAACCTGCGCACCGTCTTGCCGCTGGGTGAGTTGCTGGTGGCTGGCATTCGCGAGATTCCCGACGAAGCGCGCATGATCGACGTGCCGCTGGTGACGCGCGGCAGCTTTGCTGATCTGGACACCACAATCGATCCGCAGTTCGACCTCTCCCGCGCGCTGATCGAAGCAGGCGTCCGCCGCGGCCTGGATGAACTCATCCCCCGCGACCGCCTTCCATTCGACCTGCGCGACCTCCTGCCGCGTTGACGCATTTAGCCCCCGGCCAGTGGCCGGGGGAAACCGCGTGCCGCCGCGCGTGATGCGCACCGCGTTCGCCCCCCGTCATTGACGGGGGGCTAAATGGGGTGGTCGCCCCACAATCGGTGCGGTGTGGCGCGATGACGCATTTAGCCCCCGGCCAGTGGCCGGGGGGACCCGCGTCGTCCCCGCGAAGGCGGGGACCCAGGAACACCGTGCGGTTGTCGCGCGATCTCTGGATTGCCGCCTGCGCGGCAATGACGGAACGGCCCTGCGCGGCAATGACGGAACGCCGCAATGACGGGGCGCGGGGCGGAACGCTTTACGCACGGCGGCGGCGTGCGGTGAACGCGCCGGCCAGCGCGAGCAGCGCCAAACCGCCGGGGCCGGGCACCATCGCGCCGAAGTGCAGGTCGTCGATGAACACGAAGTTGTTCGGCCCGTGTCTGAAGATGTAGATCTCATCAAAAGCGACGGACGACATCACACCACCGAAGAATCCGGCGCCGCTGCTCCCGAATGTCCCGGTCGTATGGATGAGTTCACCATCGCGATACAACTCGATATTAGTGGTTCCGGGATGGTCAAGGCCCACCCAGTGCTGCGGTGTATCGAAATGCACCCAGGCGCCGTCGACCGCGCCGTGAATACCCCAGCCGTCATTCTGATACGAGCCGGAATTGTGCGAAAAAATCCATTCACCGAAATGAACGCCCAGATCACTGTACTGATCGGAGATCGGCGTGCCCGACGGCGGGAGGATGAAATCGATCGTGGTGAACGATCCCACTGCCGCTTCCCATTCTGCACGATCATGAAACTCAACCACATCAGCCGATGCGGCAAGCGAGCATGCCAGCACACTCGAAACAAAACAAACGCTCACTCTCATCACTCACTCCTATCCAAGCACCGCATGGCAATGCGGTGCCGATGCCCGGTCTCCGCGCTCCCTGACGGTCGCGGCTCTGATTCACAC
>PWVT01000238.1 GCA_003562195.1 Phycisphaeraceae bacterium
CAGCCTATCCGGTCGTGCGCAAGCCACCGGCAATCCCTTGAATGCTTAGGCGAATGATTGCAGCGATGGTGTCATGCTGTGCGCTATCCGGTGGTAGTGACCGTAATCGTCGGAATAGATCGACCTGGATGATGTTCAGTGGATCCACATACGGGTTTCGCACTTCGATAGACCGTTTCAGCCAAGGGACATCCGACAGCAATTGTCGTTTGCCGATTAATGCCAACACTGCTTTGCGGCTGCGATCATATTCTTCGCGGATCGCAGACCAGACGGCTTCACGCACAGCCACATCCTCTACAAGGGAAGCATGGACGTGAGCAATGTCCATGTCAGACTTTGCCAGTGCCAGTGCCGCATTGTCGATCGTCGCGCGAAAGAACGGATCGTCTGTGTACAACTGTTTCAATCGTTCTCGCTCACTACGAATCGTCATTCGCTGCGTCAATGCGCTACCCAGGCCGTACCATGCAGGGATCATGTGCCTGCATTGCGTCCATGAAAACACCCATGGGATCGCACGCAGTTTCTCCAGAGAGCGCACGCCTGCTCGTCGTGACGGCCTCGAACCGATCGGCAATTGTTCGATCTGTTCGATCGGCGTTGCTTGTTCGAAGTATGCGATGAACCCCGGTTGATCGACCAACTCACGGTACGTTCGACGGGCATGGGCTGCCATCTCACCGATGACATCGTGCATGGGTCGCGATTGTTGGGCGCATTCGATATCGGCTTGCGATGCCCATGCCAATGTTGCGCCGAGCATCTGTTCAAGGTGACGGTGCGCAATGTCCGGATCGTCGTATCGCTCAGCGAGCACTTCACCCTGCTCAGTAATGCGCATTCCACTTCGTAGCGTCTGTGGCGGCAGAGAGGTAATGCTCCGCGCCGCCGGTCCGCCACCACGGCCGAGAGAGCCACCACGACCATGAAAGAAGACCACATCGAGACCGTGCTTGGTCGTTGCTTGTTCAATCGCCACCTGCGCGTCGTACAAGTGCCAGCACGCTGCCAGATATCCGCCGTCCTTGGTGCTGTCTGAATAGCCGATCATCACGACCTGCTTGCTGCCGAGTGCCTGCGCGTGTTCCATGTATGCATCATTGTTCAGGATCGCTTCGAGCGTCTGCGGTGCGCGTGCGAGATCATCAATCGTCTCAAAGAGTGGAGCGATTGGCATGGGCAATCGCCCCTCGTGCAATCCTTCCTGATTTGCTGCCCACTTGCACAACCACAGCACTACCAGCACATCGCTCGGTTGATGTGTCATTGAAATGACGTGCGCACCCAGCCCATTGTGTCCGCTCATTGCGCACACGGATGCCAAGAGCCGAAACAGCGCAACCGTCTCCGCCGCTTGCTCTGAAAGCTGCGATTCATCAATCGCCTTCGTGCAGGGCATCGTCTCGCTCAATGCACGCTGACGGCCGGCCTCATCAAAATCAGCATACCCCTCACACAGACCAAGCTGCGCCAACAGTTCGCCCATTACTTCGTGATACCACGTCGACTCCTGACGAACATCCAGTCGCATCAGGTGAAAGCCAAACACCTCTGCTTGGCAAATCCAATCATCAACATGAGCATCAGCAATCAACGCTCCACGATGCAGGTGCAGACTCTCCCGCATCAATCTCAAATCATCGGCGAACTCTTTGCTGGTCTCATACGCGCCGTCCGGCGGTCGTTGGAGCGGTTTGGCATCAAGCGCTCGCTCTAATCTCCATTGCACGACATGCAGGAATCGTCGGTATGGCTCGCTTTGGGAAAGATGCTCTGTGCGTGTACGAAGTTCCGGCCAACGGTCGCACGCACGAGTGTATGCTGCAGAAAGCTCATCGCTTACACCACATTTTGTCGTGGACATGCTCAATGCGCGGCGAGTCAGGGCTGCTTGGGCGATGTGTCGTCGCAATGCTTCATGCCTCAGCGTCAAGAGGGCTTTGCGCGTAATTTCGGCCGTGACATTCGGATTTCCATCGCGGTCACCGCCGATCCATGTTCCAAAGCGAAGCAGCGGCGCGATGGAGAAGGTCGTCTTTGGATATTGCTCAGCTAAGGCAGTGCGCAGATCACGATACAAACGCGGGGTGACATCCCACAGATTGCCTGCAAAGAACAACGAACGGTCAAGTTCTTCCAGCACAGAGGGGCGGCGAAAGCGGACAAAATTCGTTTGCCACATGGCGGTCAGGTCGCCACGAAGCCGATGCAGCAACCTCTCACGTTCACGCTTCGACACCAGCGGATCATCGAGTTCACGCAAGTGGTTTCGCATATCACGTACCTTCTCGCGGATGGAGCGCCGCTTGGCTTCAGTCGGATGGGCGGTGAAGACAAACTCCATGCTGAGCCGGTCAAGCAAGCCCTGCACGTTGCCTGCGGTCATGCCGACTTTCTTGAACAATGCAATGGCTGACTCGATTGACTCCAGCCCGGTGCTGCGACTTCGATGTCGCCGGGCGCGAATGACGCGCACTCGATGACGATCTTCCGCAAGATTGGCAAGATCGAAGAACATACTGAGCGCTTGGACAAGCGAGGCCAATTGTGTTTCATTGAGTGTGCTGATGTGCGCGATGAGTTGCTGTTCTGCGTCGGCCTGGCCGCTCCTGCGCTTCTTGGCCAGTGCCCGCACGAGTTCGACCGTTTCGAATGCCTCATCACCTGCTTGCTCCCGCAGCACATCACCGAGCAGCTCGCCGAGCATTCGAATCTCAGCACGTAGTTGCTTCGCATTATCCATAGGCACACTGTACACGCTGGCACGTAGCAGGATGCAGTAGGTGTAAGCTGAGCGTTATGCGTACGGTGGAGTGCTCATACTCAAAACCGCCATAGCACTCCGAGATATACCTTCGGAGCGTCGTATCCGAGGTTCCGGGACTTGCCGCGCACGCGCGCGTTTGACAAGTGATGCCAACGAACACCACCTTTGAGGTGGGCATCTTCGGTAAGCTGAAATGTCGCACCCAATCCAGCTTGCAGGTCAAAGTTAAACTGCAAGCTGCGTTCTGTCAGGGGATGTTGATGAGCCACGGTTGCGACAGAGCCATCAATGTAGGTGGTCAGGCGATCGCCGCTCCAGAAATGCCACCGAAGCCCCAGTTCTGGTCCGCCTTGCACACCACCACTGGTTCGATCAGCGTCGGCGTACCCAAAATTGATGCCGGTACGGAGTGCGAAATCGTCGAAAATGTAGTGATCAATGCTCATTTGCGTGAGGTATATCCGGCCGATACTCGAATCACGTGATGTGCCGGCTGTTGCAGAGAAGTATCGCGCACCGCGGGCAAAACGGTGCAGGCGCGTTTGTGGTGCAAAGTCTCGTTCTTCCATCCGCTCTGAATGTTCCTGTTTGACCTCATCGGGCCACGGATGTGATGTTCGGAGCAGCGTCAATTCAACATGGGCAGAAGAAGAGGCAACCGGAGAGACGTGCACACTGGATCCGTCAAAAGTGGGGCTGTGTTCGGCCAGCGCCGTGACTGCCAAACCTTGCAGCGAAACAGAACAAACAACAATCAAATGGAATGCTGACAATATCATGGTGCACGGTATACCACAGAACCGGGCTGCTTTCACCATCCTGCACAAGGGTCGAACAGCATCTTTTTGTTGACTGACCAATACTATGAAGTACATTGAATCAGTTGGGAGGTGATCCTCGACTCTTGCGCGGACTTATCGGCCGTGCAAAAACGGGTATTGTCTCCGCTAGGTGTGTCAGTACCCTGTGTCGGGGTGTGGTGGGATTGATCAGACGCATGGCTGTGGCACTGAGTTGACCCTTTACGTTCACCACGCCCGAGCTACACATCTCGAAAGGAACGAATCCATCATGAAGAATCTTGCTCTAGGAGCGATGCTGTCAGCAGGAATGCTCAGCAGCGCCGCGCTCGCGGATCGTCCGAATGTTATCGATCATACTCCAGATCGAATCGACCTCGGTTTAGAAGAAGTGCTTGAAAACACAGCTCCGGATGAAATCGTCTCTTCGCTGGTGTTCTTATGGGATCAGGGCGACATCGCGCACCTGAACGCAGCGCTGAATCATGAGCGAGCGGGTTTTGGGCAACGTAACCGCGAGGTTGTGAACACGTTGATGGACACCGCCGCGTTGACACAAGGTGACCTGCTGAATCACATTGATGCATTGCATCAACAGGGCCAGGTGGACTTTTACCAATCATTTTGGATCACAAATGCAATCCGAGTGGATGCCACACCTGCTGTGCTTCGCCAGATTGCGCAGCATCGTGATGTTGAGCGCGTCTTCTTCAACATCGGCATCGAGGGGATCTCACCAATCGCTGCTGATAACGACGATGGTGGCGGAGCTGCGACCGGTAGCCCGGAAACCGGTCTTGTTGCCATTCGCGCACCAGAAGTGTGGGCGCTTGGATACACCGGGCAGGGGAGACTGGTTTCTTCGCTGGACACCGGCGTTGATGGCAACCATCCCGCGTTGGGCTCCCGCTGGCGCGGCAACCATCCTGCATACGCGAATAACCCTGAATGGGCGTGGTTCGATCCAGTGACGAATACTACATTCCCTCAGGAGTTCGGTGCATCCAGTCACGGAACTCACACGATGGGCAGCTCTGTTGGTGGTGCACCGGGTGATGTCATCGGTGTTGCGCCAGGCGCCGATTGGATGCACGCCGCTGTGATTGATCGCGGTGGTGGCGTTAATCAGACTGTGGCTGACGCCATTGATTCATTCCAATGGATAATTAATCCCGATGGTGACCCCAACAGCAGCTTTGGTGTGCCCGATGTGTGCAACAACTCATGGGGCGTGACAGCCGGTATGGGCTTTCCGGCCTGTGATGATCTGTTCTGGTCGTTCATCGACAACGCCGAAGCTGCAGGTGTAGTGATGGTCTTTGCTGCCGGCAACGAGGGTTCGAGCGGCTTGCGTCGCCCGGCCGATCGCGCCACAAGTGATTTTCGCAACATGGCAGTCGCAGCGGTCAATGCAAACAATTCGAACTGGCCGATCGCGAGCTTCTCTTCGCAAGGCCCGACGTTCTGCACACTTGATGGCTCGGCTGCTCAAAAGCCAGATATCTCTGCACCCGGTGAAGGTGTTCGCTCAGCCGTCAGTGGTGGTGGCTATGGCACTCTGAGCGGTACTTCCATGGCTGCGCCACACATTTCCGGCGTAGCTGCGCTGATTCGCGAAGCGTGTCCTGATCTCACACCCGAAGAAGTCATGGCCGTGATGTACGACACCGCGGTCGATCTCGGCACCCCCGGCAAGAACAGCGTGTATGGCTACGGAATGGTTGATGCGTACGAAGCGGTGCTCTTAGCAGAAGCAAATTGCTCGATCAGTCTCGCCATCATCGGTGGCGTCCCAAGCGTCGTTCCCGCCGGCGATGCTATTGCTTTCACCGTTCGCATCGTCGAGAACAATGAGAATCTTGTCCCGGGTTCGGCGCAGCTTGCCTTCCGCATGAATGCCGGTGAACCCTATCAGATGGTTCCTCTGACGCAACTCGGTGACGATCTCTACGAAGCAGTCGTCCCGGCAGCAACATGTAGCGACTCGCCCGAATTTTACGTCACTGCTGAAGGCGATGGTGGCACAGTGCGCACACTGCCCAACAATGCACCGGCCAATACCTTCATCACAGAGGTAGGCGAACTGGTAACGGTCGAGGCCTATGCCTCGGACTTTGTCGGCGGCTTTCCAAGCGGATGGTCTGCCGGCGGTGCGTGGGGCGTTACGAGTGCCTGCAGCGTAGCAGGTACGTGCCAGAACTCGCAGTATGCGTACTACGGCAACCCAGGGTCGTGTTC
>PWVT01000303.1 GCA_003562195.1 Phycisphaeraceae bacterium
CAATCGTGAGGAGTAATCACGGTGCGGGCGATTTGCCCCGCGCCAAGCCAAGCACCAGACTCACCAGAAACACGATGATGAAGATGAAAAACAGGATGCGCGCGATATCCGTTGCGGCTCCAGCAATGCCGCCAAACCCGAATAGCGCAGCGACAATCGCGATGATAAAAAAGATCAGCGCCCAGCGAAGCATGCGTGACTCCTTTCAGCGTGTGCAGCGCGGCACTGATGTTTCTTCTCCGCGGTGCGACCTATTTCTTCTTACCGAACATGATCAGGCCAAGGCCTGCCACAGTTCCAGCAACACCACCGATGAAATACCATGTGGTTGTTTCCGTGAACCGGCCGGTGACCGTTTCCATCGCTTGCTCAGCCACCGATTGCGATGCATTGTAACCAAGGATCAGCAGCAGAATGCCGACAGCGAGTAGGACAAGTCCGACGATGCGTTGTGGTGACATGGCGACTCCTTGTCGGCATCGTACCGCGCACTCAGGCGTACTGCGCCGACGAAGGTGCAATGCCGCATCCCGCCCTATGTCAATCGTTGCGCGGTGTGGCGATCAAGCGTTGTGACAAGCTGCGACTTCACGTGCTGCATGGTTGGGCACGTTTCGCCGAGTACGTGTTGCATGCTTGTCACGGCGCGACCGACGAGGCCGCAGGGCACGATGAGATTGAAATGATCCAGATTCGTCGTCACATTCAACGCAAGGCCGTGCATGGTCACCCAGCGCGACACACGTACGCCCATGGCACAGATTTTCGAGGAACGGTCTGGATTCACCCAGACACCAGTTGCGTCCGTATCACGATGTCCGTCGATCCCGAAGTGGCTGAGGGTGTCGATGACCACGTGTTCGAGCATGCGCATGTAGCTGTGCAATCGCAGGCCGAGCATGTTGAGGTCAAGAATTGGGTACACCACCAGCTGTCCCGGCCCGTGGTAGGTGATATCCCCGCCTCGATCGGTCTCAGCAACCTCCACACCCGCAGCAGCAAGCTGCTCGTCACTTGCGGTGAGGTGGGCGCGGGCGGTCTTGCGGCGGCTGACTGTAATCACCGGCGGATCATGTTCGACCAGCAGGACATAGCCCACACGCGGGGCACTCGGGTCACCATCCGCAGTCTCTCGGCGCGCAATCACATCTGCCTGCAACTGTTTCTGCATTGCATAGGCAGCGGCATAGCTCATGTGCCCCAGATCTCGTACTTCGGTGTTCCGCACCTCGACCATAGAGCAATCGTATCCGCAGATGATCAGCTAAACTTCCACCATGAGCAGTGTTCATCCAACCAGCATGCTGAGCGGCGACGTGCAGCTTGATGACAGCGTGGCTATCGGCCCTCATTGCGTGCTGGACGGCACTTCCGGTCCAATCGTGCTCGGCGCGGGCACTCGGTTGATCGGCAACGTGTATCTCACCGGTCCGCTGACGATGGGCGTGAACAACACAATCTACCCATTCGCGTGCCTGGGGTTCTCGCCGCAGGATCTCAAGTGGGATCCAGCACGCCCGGGGGCAGGCATCGTGATCGGCGATGGCAACACGTTCCGCGAGCAGGTGACGATCCACCGCGCAACATCCGACGATGCACCCACGCGCATCGGCAACGAAAACTACTTCATGGCCTGCAGTCACGCTGGCCACGATTGTCGGATCGCCAGCAATTGCATCTTCGCCAATGGCACCCTGCTTGCCGGATTCGTTCAGATCGACGATCGGGTGATCACCGGCGGGACCGCGGCCGTCCATCAGTATGTGCGCATCGGTCGCGGAACGATGCTTTCAGGAACCTTCGGCATCGTTCAGGATCTCCCTCCATGGTTCATGCTGACAGGTTTCAATATTGCGGGCAGTATCAATCTTGTCGGCCTGCGGCGTAGCGGCGCTTCTCGTGACGACATCGAGAATGTCCGCTGGGTGTACAAAACGCTCTATCGGCGTGGCCTGTCGCTGCAGTCCGCTCTTGGGGAAATGAGGGCGCGACTCGAACGCGACGAGCAGCCACTCATCGGTGAGTACATCGAGTTCATCAGTACGTCTAAACGCGGCATTTGCCGTGGCGTCGGAAAAGCCGCTCGCGGTGCAGCAACTGCGGCAGAGTAATCAGTCAGTTCTTCTGGAGTCTGTGTGACACTATCTTTCAGCGTTCTTGGCAGCGGGTCAGCGGGTAATTGCACCGTGGTGTCATTGCACGGTAGCGGTGAGCCGGTCCATATTCTGATCGATGCCGGCCTCTCGCCGCGTGCGACCGCGAAGCGGATGTTGCCGCTGGGGCTCACGCTGGATGACATCTCGCACATCCTGCTGACACATCTGGATCGCGATCACTTTTACCCATCGTGGGTTAATGCAGTGTCCAAGCACGACATCACACTGCACGCGCATATGCGGCAGCGCGCACGGGCGGTGAGTTGTGGGATTGATTTTAAACACTGCGAGTTGTGCAACGGGCATATTGAGCTGGATTCAGAAACACATGTGCAGACCATTCCACTGGCGCATGATGAGCTGGGAACGGTGGGATTTGTCCTTGAACATTCAGGAACTCGCTTCGGCTTTGCCACGGATCTTGGCCGCGTGTCTGCGTTGCTCTTAGAGCAATTCGACAACCTGCACGGCTTGGCGATCGAGTCGAACTATGACAGACAGATGCAGCTCGCCAGCCCCCGACCGGGCTATCTCAAACAGCGGATCATGGGTGGAAAGGGTCACCTCTCCAATGATGAGTCACTTGAAGCGGTACTGCAGATCGCAGATCAATCCGCCCTGTCGCAAATCGCGCTGTTGCATCTTTCCAGACAATGTAACTGTCCGACACTAGTCACCCGTTTGTACGCTGATCGTGCGCGGCATCTGTTGGATGATCTCACGGTGACAAGCCAGTATCTGGCCACAGCGATGTTGCCGATAACATCTGATCGCTCAGGGCCTCTCCATCCCCGTCAGCCACAACCGGCGGAACAACTGCGGCTGTTCTAGCCAGGTGATTGTTGTCCTGCACCACACTCGGGGCATTTTGTGGTTTGTGCATCCAATCCGCGAAGCAAATAGCCGCAGGATGTACAAACTTCGAAGTTCATGTCGCGCAGCGCGGCGTAAACATGGGGGCGATAGTATCGGCGATGTGCAATGAATGCTGAGACAAGCAGAATCGGAAGTGCTGCAAACTTTCCTCCAGAAAGCAATGCTACCAAGAGGCCTGTGCGTGGGTTTGCGGGGTCGAGCATCCAGCCCCACTCAATGCCGAACGCAACAACAAGTCCGATGATGGCGAGGAACATCAGCGGAGGAAGCAGTGTCGTGCCGTAAAAGCGGAGCAAGTCCCGCGGGTTGGCAAGTAATCGCCTGAGTGTGCGTTGTCGAACTTGACGTCGCTGTGTTCGTGTCAAGTTCAATTCGCGTGGGATGCCGGGTTGCAAGAGGGAATTCACAGAATGCACCATACTTAGAACTTCTGCAGAAGACTTTGGCTGTGGGCTGTGTCTGTGCTATCGTAATCATCCCGAATTGAAGGAGTTGTGTGATGACCAATACATTTCTGACTTTGGCAATGGCAGCAGCTCTCGCTGGTGGGCTTTTGTTCACCGGTGGCATCAGGGCGGCTGATGGCCCGCAGACAGATGATGATGCGACCACCGAGGAGAAACGACCAACAATGAAATACGTGAAGATGACGACGTCCAAGGGTGAGTTTTATCTCGAACTGAACGCAGAAAAAGCACCGATCAGCGTTGAGAATTTTCTCAAGTATGTCGAGGATGAGCACTACGACGGCACCATCTTTCATCGTGTGATTGCCAACTTCATGATCCAGGGTGGCGGCTTTACGGAAGAAATGCGCCAGAAGCCCACACGCGATCCGATCAAAAACGAGTGGGATAATGGTCTGAAGAACGAACGCGGAACGATCGCCATGGCCCGAACCGCCGCACCGGATTCAGCCACCAGTCAGTTCTACATCAATGTGGTGGATAATCCCTCGCTGGATCAACCTCGTGGCGGTGCTGCGTATGCCGTGTTCGGTAAGGTGATTGCTGGCATGGATGTCGTCGATGAAATCCGCAGGGTCGCGACAACCACACGGGCCGGTCACCAGAATGTGCCGAGCGAACCGGTGGTCATTGAGAAGGCCCGGGCCATCAGCGAAGAGGATGCAAAAAAGGCGGTTGAAGCAGAAAAGCAACCTGCTGAGTAAGTATCGACGTGTGGCTTAGAGATCCTCGAAGATAATCGCGCCGCGCCGATACAGGCGGGCGAAGTCTTCAAGTGAGAAGATTTCGTAGCCGTACCCGAGCGATGCTGGTAGTGCAGGCACGCCGCCGTGTTCTCCCGGTGAAGAGTTGGCGATGAGCACATAACCATCGTCGGTTTTCCCCAGCAGCACGACCATGTGATCGGCGGTCATTGCAGACCGGATGACGATCAAGGCGGGCCGCTCGCGCGTGGCGATGCTAGCCGCTTCATCGGCGGTGAGGTCCATTAATGAGAGTTTCATATCGTGCTTGGCGATATAGCTTCGCAGGCCGTACGCAGTTCGTGCCAGACTCGACCCGCGGCTGGGCTTGGCCATGACCACCGGGCACATGCGCTCTTCAGATGCAGGGATACCCATCATGCGCAGGGCATTGGCGGCACTGGCAGGGGCGCAGGTGTCATGGCGGTTTTGCATGATGATGCCGGCTGTACTGCGTTGTTCCGCCTCGCCAACGTGAATTGTCGGAAGCACCATCCAGATTCCGCCGAAGAGAAAATACACCAGTCCCAGCACGAGCATGAGTGGGCTGGCTTGCCGTAGGGATGTGGTCGATTCAGCGGTGGCCAGCAGGCCGACAAGTAGCATCCATGGGAACAGAGCAACAAGCCCGTCAATCCACACTGAAACATCCAGCGGAAGAACTTGATGCAGCAGCACCGGACGGAAACGCAACGCGGCAGCGGCACCGACAGCAAGAATGGATAACAACATCGCCGAATTGACGATCACTGGCCGACATCGCCCCAGGCGGCGTCCGAGAAGGTACAGCGCACTGGCGAACAGGGCGAGGCCGACAAACCAACTTCCTGAAAGGAGCATGGCGTAAATCCTATGTTCAATAAGCTCGCACAGTTGGCTTCACACTGCCGGACGCTAAAATACTCTCACATGAGTAGATCATCCGATGGCGATCACAAGAGGAAGGGAAAGTACCGACGTGCTCGCATACGTAACTTCCTGTTCACGATTGGGCCGAATCGGCTCAGTGGTGGGCGCATCTCACGCCGTCACCTTGCCCAGGAGATCGCCATTCGCGAAGTCGAAGTCGCGTCACCTCGGTGGCCAAAGGCGTTCGATGGATTACGTATCGGTCATGTGAGCGACTTTCATTTGGGAGAATTGCTCCCAGTTGACCGCGCTATCGAGATCGTCCAGCAACTCAAGCGCCAGGAGCCGGATCTCGTCGCCTGTACGGGAGACGTGGTGGACCTGCATCATGACGAAGTCAAGCCGCTGTTTGACGCCATGGCTGCTTTGGACGCCCCAATGGGCACAGCTCTCGTACTCGGGAATCACGATGAGTTGCATTGCCCGGACACTATCGAACGGCTGGGGACGGAGGCGGGTTTGCAGGTGTTGCGAAATGCCGCGGTGGAGATTGCACACAACGGGAATCATCTCGTAGTGGGTGGTATCGACTGGGCGCGAACGGCTGATGAGTGTGCGAAATTTGTCGATCTGACTACAGGAGACGACGGTGCACACTTGCTGCTGTCTCACAACCCGAAAGCATTTGCCCGAGCCAGCGAATGTGGTGTGCCGCTGACGCTCTCCGGCCATACCCATGGCGGGCAGATCGCCATGAAGCGGTTCCCCAACACCAATCTGGCCATGAGCCACCGCCACAGTGCAGGGCTGTTTTCCAAGGGTGACAGCCGGTTGTATGTGACCACCGGCATCGGGGCATGGTTCCCACTTAGAGTCAATTGTCCGGCTGAGATTGTCATGCTGACCATGCGGCATGATGAGAAAGCAGCACGCGAAGCCGTACGGCGTGTTAACGCTGCGAAATCGGACGGAGATATGCGGCAGGCATCGTAAAAGGGGAGGGACGATCATGGCTCCATCGGCGGTGCAGGTACTTGATGGTGCGACAGGTACTGAGTTGAGCCGCCGGGGGTTGGACGTGTCGTCCTCATTGTTCTCAGCGCGTGCCGTACTTGAGGCACCCCACATCATCGAAGCAATCCACCGGGAGTACCTCGAAGCCGGTGTCGATGCCATCACTACGGCAACCTTTCGCACGCATCGGCGGTCCCTTGCCAAAGCCGGGCTCGGTGAGCGAGCGGCGGACGTTACACGTGAAGCGGTGGAACTGGCTCTCAAAGCGCGCGATGCGGTGAACGCTGATGCACGTGTGCTTGGGTCGGTCGGGCCGCTGGAGGATTGCTATCACCCGCAGGCAGCCCCCCGCGATGATATCTGTGCCTATGAGCACGGCGAGATGATCTCTACCTTGCTCGATAGCGGCGTCGATGGTGTGCTGCTCGAAACCATTGGCACCATGCGCGAAGCGGCTGCCGCGGCAAGTCAGGCGGAACAACTTGCGACTGGGCGATGGAGCATGAGTTTCATTGCGGTGGAAGGGGATTCTCCAGGAACGCTTCTGGATGGTGAATCGCTGGTCGACCTGCTGCCATCGCTGCATGATGCTCAGTACGTCGGTGTGAACTGCATCGCTGCACCGTCAATGGGCGAACAGGTCCGGCTGCTTCGCACGCTGCTTCCTGAGCATGTTGGCATCATGGCATTCGCCAATGTGAGCCGCCGAGAGGATGACGGCACGTGGCTTGAAACCGATGCAGCCGATCCGCAACGTTATGCCGAGTATGCGAAAACGTGGGTCGACAACGGGGCCACGTTGATCGGCGGGTGTTGTGGTACGACACCACAGACAATCCGCGTCCTGGTAGAGTCGTTCAACCGCTGAGCTGTTGCGGTATTCGCATGGCCATTTCCCGCACGGCCTGCCCACGATGCGAGCGCTCGTTCTTTTCGCTCGGCGGCAGTTCCGCGCTCGTCTTGCCAAGTTCAGGAATCAGCAGCAATGTGTCGTAGCCAAAGCCGTTGTTGCCACGGGGTTCGTCGATGATGATGCCGTCGAACGTGCCACGCGTTTCCGCAAGGATCTGGCCGGTGGCATCAGCCAAACACATGGCACAGACAAAGCGCGCGGTGCGCTGCTCGTGCGGCACGTCACGCACCCTTTCCAGCAGTAACTTGTTATTGGCATGATCGCGCTCAGTCCGATCAGCGTTGGATGGCTGGGCGATGCCCTCACGCTCGGCATAGCGTGCAGAGTACACGCCCGGTTGCCCACCCAATGCGTCCACTTCAAGACCGGAGTCATCAGCCAGACACGGCTGTTCCGTGGCCAATGCGTAGGCCATGGCTTTGATGCGGGCATTGGCTTCAAAGGTGTCGCCGTCCTCAACCGGTTCGGGCGGGAGTTGTGAGAGCGAATCAAGGCCGTGGGCATCGATACCCAGTGGTGTAAGTACGGCTTTAATTTCATTGACTTTATGTGGATTGGACGAAGCGACGAGGATCTGCATGATCGCATGATATCCGTGCTGCATCATTGTCGCACGTTGCATTACGGCGCTGGAACATCACCATGGCTGGCGATAATACGCGAACGAATGCCACCACGGCCTTTCCAGTCGGTAATCAACACCAGCCATTTTGGCTGCACGCACGCGACCAGATCATCGCGAATGGCGTTTGTTACCGCTTCATAGTAAATGCCTTCATTGCGATACGATTGGTAGTACAGCTTCAAGCTCTTGAGTTCAACACACTGCTCGTTGGGGCAATAGCGTAGTGTGATGGAACCGAAATCCGGGTGGCCGGTCTTTGGACACACCGAGGTGAACTCATCGCTGATATGTTCAACCACAAATGGCGTTGCGGTTGGCGTCGGAAACGTTTCGAGAAGTGAGGCGTCAGGCATGAGCGGTCACAGTCCGTAGTTGGACATCAGGGTTACGAGTCGTGGTTGATTGCGGTTGATTTGAAGCGATCGACGGAATGCGCGGCGGGCTTCGCCGAATGCATCGACATTCTGCCGGTCACTGAGTAGCCACGTATTGAGCGCGTTCACGCCGATGCCGCTCCACGAGGGCCAGTGGTGGCTGTCCAGTTCAACCGCGGCACGGTAGGCCTCAATGGACTCTTCGTACTCGCCGAGGCGGAAGTGGCCCCACCCGAGGCGTTCATAGGCATTCGCGCTGGGGGCAATCCGCACAAGCATCTCCGCTGTGTTGACCGCTTCGCGGTACCGTCGCTCCTGGCCGAGCACATTGATGAGGTTGAGCAAGAGCGGAGCGTTGTCGTCGATCAATTCCAGTGCGACGAGGTACTCATCAATGGCTTCAGCGTTGCGGCCAAGCTTCTCGTACACCGCGCCGAGGTTCGCTCTGGCCGGTCCATTGCTTGGGTCCACCTGCACGGCTTTTTCAGCAAAGACCAGCGCGCTGCGCGGATCTTCCATTTGCAGATACGTGGTGGCGAGATTGAGGTTGGCCTTGGGATGGTCCGGTTGAATCGTCAACGCGCGGTGATAGGCGCGGACAGCGTCGACCAGGCGGTTGAGCATCTGCAAAGCCAGGCCATGGCCGTACTGTGCTTCGAAGTTCCTCGGTTCCAATCGAGCGGCTCGGGCGAAGGCGGGTTCAGCCCGTTCGTAGTCCCGATCGGCCATGAAGATTTCCCCCACGCCGATGTACGCAGTCGAGATCGTCGGGTTTTCTGCAAGAATCTCGCGGAACAGTGCCATTGCTTCGTCGTAATCCCCTTTCGCCAGTGCGGCTTGAGCACGGGCTAACGCATCGGCCTGCTCAGGTGTCTGCGCCATGTCTGGCGCGGGCTGTGGGGCAGGGCGGCGGCCGAGTCGCGGGCCTTCGCATGCAGCCAACGGGAGCAGTATGCCCACAACGAGCAATAACGCAGCCATCTGTTTCATTCTCACGTGCATGTGCATGTTTCCTTGGAGTCTCAGCGGCCGCGACGAGCACGAAACCGCTTCAGTCGCCGTATGTTAACCATATCCCACGGAGTGCCCTTGTCGGTCTCTTCCTTGGGCGTCTCCAATATCTTCGGCACGTTGTCGAACCGACGATGGTTCACAATGGCCCGAAAGCAGCTTCGGCCGCACAGGCCGTCACCAATATGCGCGTGGCGATCGCGACGCGAGCCGACCGCCCCGACGGAATCGTTTAGGTGAAATACGGCAAGATGCTCAAAGCCACATTCTGCATCAAAGCGATCCAGCACCTTCTGAGCATTTGTGTCGGTTGTCATGTCATAGCCGGCTGCGGTGACATGGCAGGTGTCAAAGCAGTATCCGATCCGCTCCGGTTGCTTCACACGGTTACGAATGTAGGCCAAATGCTGAAAGTCATAGCCGAGATTGCTGCCGGAGCCGACGGTGGTTTCAAGGCAGGTGATGGTGTTGTAGCCGGGGAGATGCTTGTGAATCGTATCAAGCGATTTGACTATTCGGTCAAGGCCGGCGCGTTCATCCTTACTCGGTTTGGCTCCAAGCGTATGCGGCCGACCTGCAGGTAGCGCCTGCCCCAGATGTGCCCCGGGATGCGCCACGCACAACGGGATGTGCAGTTGCTCACACCGTTCAATTTCAACTTGCTGTAGCGCGATGGATTTGTCACGGGCCGACGGATCGGGCGATGCCATGTTGATCAGATAGCTGTTGTGGCTGACGACGCGCACAGGGCTGCCCGCCGGTTGTTCTGTCGCATCCCATTGCATCCGCTTTAGCGCACTGAGCCAATCATTTACCTGCGCATCGGTCAGTGGAGCGACCTTCCACTGCCGCTGGTTCTTGGTGAACACCTGTACACAGTCCATCTTCAATCGCTTCGCTTCGTCAAGCGCATTGGTCATCGAGCCAGCAATGGAGAGATGTGAGCCAAACATGTCAGGCGATCGTAGCACGAGAGCAGCGTTCCCGTGCGTCAACGTGCAGCTTGACCGGCGGCCGTTCCCGTTGCATCGCGTTTGAGCGTAATGATTTGATTGGCTTCGAATGGTCCGAAGTGCTGGATAACGCCGTCAAGCCAGCGCACGCTGACGTGGGCGATAGAGGTGTTCTCTCCGATGCCAAAGTGCACTCGCGGGTCATTCGCAGCCATATAGCTGTACGCGGACCGAACCGTGCGATGTACCGGCTGGTAATCGACCGTGGCGGTGACGACAGCATTTAACGCATCGCGGCCATGTTCATCCAGCACTCGGAAGGTGATCCAGTTCCCGCGATCCGGTACAACATTCTGCAGCACGTGGACTGTATCGTCTCGATTGACCACGACAATGTCGATGGCGCCATCGTTATCCAGATCACCAAACGCGGCGGCCCGGCTCGTGGCATAGAGTGTTGGGATTGTGCCACCCAAGGGTAGCAAGTGCTCGAAGCGACCACTTGGGGTGCCACGCATCAGCACGTTTGGCTCAGCATACGGATCGTCGTTCCGATGCGCGGTGCCAATCTGCGCCACGCGGCCGTTGGCCTGATACAGATCGAGTAAGCCGTCATTGTTGAAATCCAGCATGCCCACGCCAAAGCGGGTGTGCTGGCGAGTGACGGATGAGATACCGAGCTGCATGGTTTCATCCGCGAAGTGGGTGCCGTGGTTGCGGTAGAGACTGTCGGTTTCACGAGTAAGGTTGACGACGAAGAGATCTTCGTAGCCATTGTTGTCCAGATCGACCGCGAGAACGCCCATGCCCGCTTTGGCGTGGCCGCGGCCATCCACGGCGCAACCCAAACGTGTTGCGGCTTCCTCAAACGTTTCATCACCACGATTGAGCCAAAGCTGATTGGGCATCTGGTCGTTGGCGACAAAGATGTCAACATTGCCACTGCGATTCAGGTCGCTGCATACGACACCCAGCCCATTGCCGTACGCGCTGTGCAAGCCGGCTGAAATGGAAATGTCAGCGAACGTTTCATCACCGTTGTTGCGATAGAGCACATCCGGCTGCGGGGCTTCGTAGGCATTGGGGGTACAGTACTCTCGCCTGCCGTATTCAACGCGGCAGGTGCGCTCGAGCTCAGGCGTCCACGCGACGTAGTTGACGACAAACAGGTCGAGATAGCCGGTGTGGTTCATGTCAACAAACGCCGCGCTCGTGCCCCAGCCGGTGTCGCCGGTGTTGGACGTGGTTGTGACGTCGTCAAAGGCACCATCGCCGCGATTGCGCAGGAGCGTGTTGCGACCGACGTTGGTGACGTAGAGGTCCAGCGATCCGTTGTTGTTGAAGTCACCCGCTGCTACGCCCATGCCCATGCCTCGATCACCCGCACCGCTTATCTCAGTAACATCCTCGAACGAACCGGGCGTGTGTTGGTGATACAGCCGATTCGGCGGGCGTTGATCATCAGTCGCGGTGACAGAACCGCCCTGCACAAGGTACAAATCGAGCAGGCCATTGCCGGTGAGATCGACCGTCGCCGCACCGCCACCGACAGTTTCAGGAAACAGGAAATCGCCAGTTGCACCGGACTCGTAATGAAAATCGATGCCCCATTGTTCCTGCATGGGTTGAAACCACGCAGCGTCAACGGGTGCGGCCACTGAGTGCGGCTGATCCGACTGGATTTGTTCGCACCCAATGAGCCAGCTACTAACAAGGATCACTGCTGCCGCGATTGTCCCCCAGGCCCACAAGGCGTGTTGGTTCATCGCGTTCGCTCCCGTGAGCCGCTGCGCATCGAAGCCGCGTGGTCACGCAGTCTCTTCGCATCTTCTGAATCAGGATTCAGAGAAAAAACTTTGTCGAGTGCAACGTTTGCTTGCTCAATTTGGCCAGTGTCAACCGCTGCACGAGCGAGGTTCAGCCAGGCCGATTCACTTTCCGGAGCATGCTGCGTCGCGCGCATCAGTGAAACCACAGCTTCTCGTGGACGGTTCATGCCGATCAATGCGACCGCATGGATGTTAAAGAGTTCAGCGTTGGACGGATCATGCTGCAAAGCGCGTTCAGCAATGGACGCAGCGTGTGCATAGGCACCCTGAGCGAGTCGCTGCTGCGCAACTGACACGACATGTGTTCGGCCGGCGCGATAGGCGTAGACCCGTTCACCCCATGGGTCGCGCCACGATGGCTCAGTCGGATCGGCCACGTCTAGTGCGGCAGCATCGTCATACCGTCCAACTTGCCAATACGCTTGACGCAGCAGATGGCGTGAATAATCAGCATAGCGACCTCGTTGCAACGGCCCTTCGAGCAGTTCGGTCACTTCATCAGCGCGACCTTGCGCGATACGAAGCCGTGCCAATACAAACCAAGATGCAGGATCGTCACGGTCAATCTCGATTGCAGCGTGGAGCAGGTTCTCAGCATCGTCAATTCGACCTTCATCCAAAAGCCACAGTGCCGGCCGCCAATACAACGGGGCGTAGGACGCATGAAGCTCTCGCGCTTGGGCCATGGTGTTCAGGGCTGCTTCCTGCTTCCAATGCGCGTGCTGCATCAGTGCCAGGCGATGCAGAATGCGCGCATCGGGTTCATCCAACTCAGCCGCGTTTGCGTAACACGTCTTGGCCAACTGCGGCAGGCCGTTGGCTTCGTACGTCATGCCCAGCAGCATCCAGGCGTCGCGATTGCGTGGCGATGCATCAAGTTCGGCTATCGCGTCATGGATCGCAGCGGCGACGAGTGGATCGAGCGATTTCGCATCCGGCGGTTTCGGAATCGGGCGGTTGGCATCGTGCGGCCAGAACCACCAGACAACAATGCTGCCTAGCAGTAACGATGCCAGCAGGGGCGTGAGTCGAATCGAATCCGTAACGCGCATATTGGGAACTCATAACCCCGAACATCCACAAGAAGACTTGATCGCCTGGCCGATACGGGCCAAGGATATCTCAGATTATTGATATGTTTGCGATCCAGTCAATACCCTATGGGCGTTGAAGCGTCACAATTTGGTTGGCTTCGAAGTCGCCGAATTCATCCGCGCTGCCATCGAGCCATTTGACGGTCACGTTCGTAACGTTCTCAACTGCACCAAGGCCGAAGTGCACACGAGGATCGTTCGCAGCGAGGTAGCTGTAGGCGGTCCGCACTTCGCGGGTGATCGAGCGGTCTCCCGCTTGAAGTGTCACCTTGGCGTTGAGGGCATCGCGGCCGTGCTCATCAATGACGCGGAACATGATGAAATTGCTGTTACCGTCCGAGTTGGGAACGATGTTGTTGAGCAAGTGGGCAGGACCGTCTCGGTTCACGACAAGAATATCAATTGCACCGTTGTTGTTGACATCCCCAAACGCTGCCGCCCGGCTGGTGCCGACCAGCAATTCCCCTGTGCCGCCACGCGGTTCGAACGGTTCGAACCGATGGGTGGTCTCAGTTTGTCTGCCACGGAAGAGCATGTTCGGCTCGGCGTAGGGATCATCACTCCATTGCCGTTGACGGCTCAGGCGGAATACTGCGCCGTTGGCGTGGTACATGTCCAGCACGCCATCGTTATCAAAATCGAGCACCGCCATGCCGAATCTGGTGAATTGGCGGCTTGCTGCGCCGAGGCCAACACTGGTCGTGTCATCGACGAAATAGCCACCCATATTACGATACAGCGAGTCTGATTCGCCTTGCAGATTCACGACGAAGATGTCTGGCCACCCGTCGCCGAAGAGGTCAGCTACGGTGACACCCATACCTGCTTTCGCCTCGCCATGGCCGTCAATTGCGCAGCCCATTTCCATTGCGACATCAGTGAACGTCCCATCACCTTGGTTTTCCCAGAGTTGGTTTGGGTTAAGATCGTTGGCGACAAACACATCAATCCAGCCGTTCCCGTTGTAATCCAGCGTGACCACACCAAGGCCGTTGCCAAACGCCGAGCGAATACCCGATTCTGCAGATACGTCTGTGAAGGTACCGTCACCGTTGTTGATATACAGTACATCCGGTGCGGGTGCGGAGTAGGCGTTGGGGCTGCAATAGTCGGCAGTGCCACCAGTGCCGGTGCAGTTGAGTTCGGACTCAGGCGACCAGCGAATGTAGTTGACCACGAACAAGTCAAGATGACCATTCAGGTTGGCGTCAAAGAACGCCGCGCTACTGCCGAGTCCACTGTGTCCGGTGCCTGATGACTCAGTGATATCGGTGAATGTTTCGTCACCGTTGTTTTGCAGTAAGACGTTTGGGCCGACATTCGTGACGTACAAATCGGGATAGCCGTTATTGTTGATGTCCCCAACGGCCACGCCGACTCCTGCGCTGCGATCATCTGCACCGCTCCCTGTAGTAATGTCCTCAAACGAGCCACCCCCTCGGTTGCGGAAGAGCATATTCCCCGACCGTGTGTCCGCTGCGCCGTGTACAGAACCGAACTGCACGAGGTACGCATCCAGCCAGCCGTTGCCATTGATATCCACGAGCGCTGCACCCCCAGACATGATTTCAGGAATGTAGTAGCGCTCCTCATGCCCCGATTCATGATGAAACACCAACCCGCGCTGCTCGGCAACCTCCTCGAACCACGCCTGTTCGCGATCAGCAGTTTGCTGCTCCTGCTCGGATGAGGTTTCCTGCTGGCATCCATTGAACATCATGCTGCATGTCACAATGCAGATGCTCAGGAAGGGGAGACGACATGCATGTTCAATCATGATTGAGCGGTGCCTCCGCAGAGAGTTGTTCCTGCAATGTTCGAATTTCTGCCGGCGAGCGTACCCCGGCGCGCTGGGCCTGCTCAAGCGAGGTGCGAGCTTGGTCGTAGTTCTCCAGTTGCAACCAGGCCCGCGCCATCATCAGGTGTGCATCACCGTCGTCCGGCTCGTGACGTACGATTCGCCGGCAAGTCGAGATGAGATCGTCCCACCGCTGTAGCTGCATTTGAATCGATGCTGCATCTCGAAGCGGTTGCAGGTTCCGTGCATCAAGATCAAAGGCGGTCAATAGTGCGTCAATCGCAGCATCATATTCGCCTCGCCGATACTGGATGGTACCGAGCAACGCGTAGGCCTGGCCAGATTCTGGATTGACATCAATCGCTCGCTGCACTTCAGCAAGCGCTGTCGTGAGCGCGACGCGATCGACGCCGTGCGGCCCGGCTGCGTGAAGATACCCGCGAGCGAGATTGATCAACAGCGGGTAGTGGCGCGGATCGTACTCCAATGCTTCGTTAAGTGTCTGCAGGCCGAGTTCGGTTCGGCCTTGTGTGATGTACGCCACACCAAGCATATTCAGCAGCGGCGCGTCAACTTCGGTTTCCTCGCGCAATCGCTCGAGCAAATCGACGGCTTCATCAAACCGTCGCGTACTCACGAGAAACTCAGCGCGATGCCGCAATGTTGAATATCCCGTCGCCAAGCCGCGCACTTCATCAGACCATGGATCGCTCCATCGCGGACTTTGTGCGCCTTCATCGCCGACTCGCCAAGCAACGCGATCAGCTTCTTCACTGCGGCCCGCGCGCCGAAGGGCCCGGGCGAGCAGGTGCTCTGCGTGCGCTGATTCTCGACTGGGCATCAGCCGGGTTTCCAACAAGTCGATCGCCTGCTCGAGTTCATGACGCAGCATGTGGACACGCGCCATCCCGAACCATGCTGCAAGGTTGGAATGTTCCAATTCAATTGCTCGTTCAAATGCGTCGTGCGCTGCATCTGCGTGACCAGCATCGAGTTGCCAGTATCCCAGTCGCCAATGAGCGGGCGCATAGCTGTCGTCTCGCTCGATGCTGCGTTTCATGTACTCGATGGCTGTGCTGACATCCCCTTCCGATTCGTGCAACATCGCCAGGCGATAAAACACACGCGGATCAGGTGACCGCATCCCTGCCAACTGTTCATAGCATTGGCGGGCGAGGTCATTGAGACCGTTTGCTTCGTACACCATGCCAAGCTGCAAGCGTGCCTGGCCGTTGCGTCGATTGCGATTGACGGCGTTCACACCATCCTCGACCAGTTCGGCCACGAGCGGGTCGAGTTCATCTGGGTTGTCAGGTACGGGCGCGGTGGCGGCGCCGAACCAATGCCACGAAATCCAGAGCACACCAAGAATCAACAATGCCGCGAAAACGTATCGCATGTCACTAGTGTAAGCATGAGGACCTGATGCCGCAGACGGACTCGGTTCGGCTAGCGGTCATCAATGTTCGATTGGTACAAATGGTCTTTCTCGGCCTGCTGTAACGCGGCTTCGGTCTCCGCGCTATTGCGGATATACCGCTGGCCATCATTGTCAACGCGGATGAACGGTCGCTTCTTGTTCACCTTCCGCTGTACCCATCCCTCCTGAATCATCACTTCAAGGGCCTGAGTGAATCGCGACGTAGTTTCGCGACGCAACTTGGCGGGGCGAAGCTGCACATGGGCTTCGATCATTTCAGCAATCGTCGCACCATCGGAGGTGTGCTGCAGAATCTCGATCATCTTCCCGTAGTATCCTGCCTTGGGCAGCTTGCGATCGGCCTTTACATAGCACTCGGTGATCTCGATGCGGCCATCACGGAACTCACCGATCTGTCCTTCCGTCGCGCCGTGAAGGTTCAGCTTGAACACATTGTGGCCATTGACAAGCCACTCGCTCTTTCGCGCGCCGTCGAAGCGTTCGAGAATCTGCTTGGCGGAGGCCACATCAAACGAGCCGGCCATGGCGCGGCCTGTGCTGTCGTTGGAGAATCCGCCGACGCTGAGCCACCGCCAGGCATGTTGTGGTGACAGTCGCAGGCCGGCTTCCTTGGCGATCTTGGAGCAATGCTCCTTCAGTTCCGTGAAGCAACTGTTGGCTGAGTACCAGTACAACGCGAAGCGAATGTGCTGGCGCACGGCGTTGCGGTTGCGTTGATTGTATTGATCGCGGATCCAGTCGCCATCCAGTTCACCACGCATCAACTCAAGAATCGAGTATGCAGCTTCGCGGGCAGAAGTATGCGCCAGCGTCATGCCGGCGGACAGAATCGGGTCGGCAAATCCGCCCGCTTCGCCGCAGATGAACCAGTTGTCACCAACGATTCGGTCCGCCAGATGCGACCAATCTTTGCAGGATTCGATCGTGCCACGTGGTGTGGCATTGCTGAGAAGCTTGGCAATCTCCGGCTGTTCATCAATGGCGATCTGGTACAGCTCCTCAGGAGTCTTGCCACTCTTGCGGTAATACTCCGCCGGGCAGACCAAGCCGAGACTCGTCCGCGTCGGGCCAAGCGGAATGAACCAGATCCATCCCCACGAAAGACTGCGAATCTGAATCCGCGTGGTGCCGGTGCCGATTTCAACCGCCCACTCAGCGTTGTCCCAGTAGTCCCAAATGGCGATGTTGCGAAGCTGCGGCGGCACTTCGGTGCCGATATCCAGTGCTCTTCGGAACATACCCACAGTGCCGGAGCCGTCAATGTAGTAGCGCCCAGTGACGGTCTCACCTGTGTTCAGTTTCAGGCCGGTGATGGTGTCACCTTCATGCAGGACTTCATCGACCTTCGCCGGTTGTCGCACTTCGGTCCCCATCGACTGGGCATGGCGAAGCAGAATATGGTCGTACTTGGCGCGTTCCACCTGGAAAGCAGTGAAGCGACGCTGTTTCTCAAACTTACCCGGCCGCGGTTGATCCTCCCAAAGTTCCACGGGGAAGAAGTCGAAGTCCCAACGGTCGTTGTCCTTGCCCCACGTGTACGACGCACCAATCTTCACCGGAAAGTTCGCTCGTTCGACTTCATCCCACACGCCCATTTCATCCAGCACATTGCAGATGGCCGGGAGTTGGCTCTCCCCGATGTGATCGCGGGGAAACTCCTCCTTCTCAATCAGGAGTACACGCAGATCGGGGTTATATTTCTTCAGCAGCGTCGCGGCTGTGGTGCCCGATGGGCCGCCGCCGACGATGACGACATCAAAATCCGTCGTGGATAGAGAAGACTCTGGCTGTTGTACCTGCATGATCGTTCCACACCTAAGAAATGCTCGTTGCATCGTCTCGAAAGACGTTTCGACACAGAGTACTTCGACCCAATGTCGAATGAGAGTTTAGTCCATGTGTTCGCGACGGCGCGTGCCGTAGTTCTTGCAACTGGCACGCGGCGAGTGCGACACGGCCGCTCTTGCGATGGAGAAAAAAACACGCCGCGGACGTGAATCCGCGGCGTGTGAAAAAAGCTTACGAACGAAGCGTTTTATCCACGACGACGGCGTGAGGTGCCGGCGAGACCAGCCAGGCCGAGCAGTGCAAGAGCACCGGGAGCCGGGATGGTGTGGATGGTCAGGATGGCGTTATCCCACTGAATGTCATCCGTGAGGTCACTGTCCCAGCCGTTGGTGAAGACGAACTCCCAATCGCCGGAGAGACCTTTGATGGCTGCGTTGGTGTCCGGGCCGTGGCTGTAGAAGCCGTCGGGTGCGGAACCGCCGCCCTGGAAGTCCCAGGGGTTTGCCGGAGCCGTGAAGCCACCGACGCTGTAGACTTGGACGCCGTCGAGGTACACGTTCAGACGGGTGTCAGAGGCCCACATGCCGGCATCGTTCGGATCGCTGTAATCGCCTTCGAAGCTGAAGCCGACGAGCAGGCCAGAGTAGGTGGCTGTGGCGTCATTGACGGGGCCGCCAGCGGAACCGCTGAGGGTGAAGGACCCCATATCGATGGCGATATCGGTGTCCCAGTTGCTGTCGGCCAGTGCAGCAGAGCTGATGCCCAGTGCGGCGACGGCGGTGAATGCAATTGTCTTCTTCATGTCTTTCCCTTTCTCTTTTTCTATTACGAACAAATTGGTACCAAAAAGAACCAAACAACTTTATGACGAACAGCAGGCCGCTCGCCAATGTTCCGCTCCCCACCATTGAGACCAACAATGATGGCTCACGATCATGCCTGCACAGGCACGACAATGCCTGACGTATTGCCGGTAAGCAATAGCCAATCACACGATGCACACATTGAAAAAGGGGTGCATCTCTCTCCTCATGGCCTTCCCGAATCGCAGAAGCACACAATCATGGTGTTTCGTACGACTCCCACTTGAACGAGAGTTTACCACAGACTTTATCGATGCAAGTAAAAAAGTAGCAGAAAATCCCACTTTAATCAGAACCGCTGGAAAACACCACTAAACCAGCGTGATTCTCGGACGTTACAGCGCTTTAGCAGTGTGGAGAGAACAGAACGAATCTATACAAACCAGACACGGCGCAGCGATCACGCGCAGAAAAAACCGCAGGACGAGATGTCCTGCGGCTCTTGAATCAAGTGATTCGGGGTCCCGATCGTGCGATTACGCACGACGACGGCGTGAGACGCCGGCGAGACCAGCCAGGCCGAGCAGTGCAAGAGCACCGGGAGCCGGGATAGTGTGGATGGTCAGGATGGCGTTATCCCACTGAATGTCATCCGTGAGATCGCTGTCCCAGCCATTGGTGAAGACGAACTCCCAGTCGCCGGAGAGGCCCTTGATGGCCGCATTGGTGTCCGGGCCGTGGTCGTAGAAGCCATCAGCGGCGGAACCGCCGCCCTGGAAGTCCCAGGGGTTCTCCACGTTGGAGAAGCCACCAACGTTGTACACTTCGACGCCGTCGAGGTAGACCTGCAGACGGGTGTCAGAGGCCCACATGCCGGCATCGTTCGGATCGCTGTAATCGCCTTCGAAGCTGAAGCCGACGAGCAGGCCAGAGTAGGTGGCTGTG
>PWVT01000023.1 GCA_003562195.1 Phycisphaeraceae bacterium
ACCCGATCCTCGGCACGACACCACAGCCAACATGTATTCGCTGATGGTCACACAGAACCTGATCGCACCATCTGTGCTAGTGTCTGACCGCGAGCCGAACACCAATGTGCGAGTCTTCGAGCTTTCCGATGAACTGTTACAGCAGCAGCGTAACACACCCTGGATTCGCACCTTTCAAGCCAACCTGAATCGAGTCAGCAATGTCTCGTACGCTCATATGTACATGATTGGTGAGCGTTTTCAACGGTATTGGCGCGACACCACCGATGTGAACACTCCGATCCTCAGCAATCGAGGACCGGCTGACGGTGTACGCGAACGTCATTCACTCACGACGGACAACAACGGCCGTTGGAGCGGGTACGTACTTGCAGGCGACCATTCATCGCAATTGCAAACGAGCATGACACCAGCGTGGTTGACCTTCGGCGAGGAAGATGACGCCCAGCCGGACAACCTCTTCGCTATTGATGATGGACTCCACGGCCGGGATGTTGTTCTCACTTTTACCAAGAACAACTCTCCCGGCGGCGCTGAGTTACATCATGATTGATCGCGTGCGTTGGGATCAGGAACCGCTTGGTGCGATGTCGCCAGCAAGTTCATCCAGTGCTGTGATCGCATCATCCATCGCATCCTGCAACTGGCCTTCCAGTTCACGGATTTCTTCGACATCTGTTCGGATGGTGCTGATGCCGGCGATCGTCAGGTCGCTGGAGAGGAATCGCCGCAGGTCGTTGAACTGCTCAAGCAGTTCTTTGTAGTCCTGCTGCATAACGTCCAACTTGGCATCCAGCGCATCGAATTTGTCACGCGTGTCGTTCATGCGTCCCAAGGCCCGGTCGCGAAGGTTCTGGCTGGAAATCTCGTCGATATCCTCCTGCCAACGCTCCATGTACGCCTCGCGGCGATTCTGCGACGTTTCTATGCGACGATTGATCCGCTGCTCGCGGCGTTCCGCTTCTCGAAGTGACGCTGTGAATGCCTCAAACTGTGGTTTGAGATCCGCAGCAGGTCGATTCGCGATATCTTCAAGATTTGAAGTCACTTCTGCCACTACGGGCTTCGCATCGGCGATTTCCTCCCGAACAGTGGTCAGACTCTCACTTGTTGAACCGGCACGTTCATACCCCGCACCAGCCGTTGCGGCACACCCACTCATGGCCTGCATCGCAAATGCACAGGAAACAAACACTGCAAACATTGAACTCACTGAAATCAGACGTGTCATCACACTTCTCCTTTTTCTTCTCAGATTGCCCCCACGTTGACTCAATGGTATGGCCGAACCGACAAGGAAACGACCCTGGCACAAACAGATCCAGAACATAGCTGCGTCAGACATGCTTTGGCGGCGAGGTGGCGACCAACACCCGGCCACCAATGTCTTTGCGATAAAACGCTCCGTCAAAGTGAATCTGCTCACACGCCGCATTGGCCCGATCGCGCGCGGTGGGCAGGTCGTCCGCAAGGGCCGTCACCCCCAGAACGCGGCCGCCATTGGTGACCAACTCATTCGTGTTCGCCATGGTGGTGCCTGCGTGGAACACGGTCACGCCATCCATTGACTCCGCATCATCGATTCCCGTGATCGGCTTGCCCTTGGGATATGAACCAGGGTACCCGCCCGAGCACATGACAACGCACACTGCCACCTGCGCGTCAAAGTCAAAATCAACATCTGCCAGTTTGCCTGTGCTCGTCGCCCAGAGGATCTCGATCAGGTCGCCTTGCAATCGAGCCATCAACGGCTGGCACTCCGGATCACCAAATCGGCAGTTGAACTCCAGCACCTTCGGCCCGGCCGGGGTGAGCATCAGCCCTGCGTACAGTACGCCGCGATACTCAATGCCCTCCCTGCGCAGCGCATCGACTGTCGGCACGATGATCTGCCGTTGGATCGTATTCATCATCGCTGCGTCCACCAGCGGCGTCGGGCAATACGCGCCCATGCCCCCGGTATTGGGGCCGGTATCGCCTTCATCACGCTGTTTGTGGTCCTGACAGGTATCCAACAGCGAAATTGTGCGACCGTCCACCAGCGCAAGGATGCTGACTTCCTGACCAGAGAGCTTTTCCTCGATGATGACTTTGCCGGCTGCATCGCCGAACTCGCGTTGCACAAACATCCGGTTAACCGCACCGATCGCCTCTTCACGGGTGTTACAAACGATGACGCCCTTGCCAGCCGCCAGCCCCGCCGCCTTGACCACGCAGGGGTCTTCGCGGTTCTCGATATAGTGCATCGCTGATTCAAGATCGCTGAACGTCCGGGCTTCCGCGGTGGGAATGGCTGCCTGCCGCATGAGCTGCTTGGCGAACGCTTTGTCCGCCTCGATCTGAGCCGCCGCCTTGGATGGCCCGAACACGCGGCGGGTCTTGGTCTGCAACACGTCGGTCAATCCCTGCGCCAATGGTCCCTCCGGGCCGATGACCACGAGGTGAATGTCCGCAGTCTCACACCAGCGCGTCAGCCGAAACGCATCGCGACCATCAATCTTCACCGGACACGGTTCGCCCAATGCCGCCAGGCCAGCATTGGTGGTGTCGCTCAGCCACAGCTTGCCAAGCCGAGATGACTGGCGCAGCTTCCACGCTAAGGCGTGTTCACGGCCGCCACCGCCGATGAGCAGGACATTACAGGGATTCGGGCAGGTCGAGTCAGACATGCGGGAAGTGTAGTGACTGAAACGTGCCAATGCCCAAGGATCATGGGTGCTCGATCAATTCGATCGTCACCGCCTGCATGGTGTGCCGCCCCACGCCGGGATCAATGATCTCATAGCTCGTCGCGCGCACGCGCTCACTGAGCAGCACATGATCGATGTGATACAGCAGCCAACCGCCCTCGCCCCGATGGTACGTTGCGGAGTAACCGGCCCCGGCCTGGCCGTAGGCGTGCACCATACCGGGAAACATGATCTCCAACGACGCAGCGCCACGCGTGATGTTGAAGTCGCCGATCACCAGGTCTGGTGGCGGTGCGTCGACGTTATCAATCATGCGGCGCGCTTGTCGGGCCAATTCCGCCCGGCGGAGCGAAAGGTCCGATGGCATGTCGACAATGTAGATTGTCAGCGGCCTGCCAAGCTGTTCAGTGGTATCCACCCGCAGCAGCGCGACGACGATCTCATCCTGATGCACCAAATGACGCCGCTGCATGATCGGCAGCTTCGTCATCACCGCGAACGGACGCATCGACACCGGTGTTCCCTCATTCCACTGCCAGATACGGGGACGGAAAGGCGTCGCCCCAGCGTCAGTGGTAATCGTAATATCACCTTCGGCTGCGATGATTGCATCGATGTAGTCATCCTCTTCGCCACCTTCCGTTGTCGCGTTCCAATGCACGATGCGCAGCCCCGGCGGATCGCTCGGCATGCGTGCAAACATGCGATATTCAATGAAACAGAAGTAAACTGCCAGTAAAGCAATGCACACTCCCCAACCGATCAGCATCCACCGCCGCCGAGGCCACATGGCTGTGCAGATCAGGCCGCCCATCGCCACGATGATGACCGATACCGTTGGAATCCACAGCAGCCACTGACTCCAGCCATAGCGGTCGGACACGACTCGGCCGATTAACCATGCCAACACACTCAGCGCGGCAAGGATGTTCGGGATCAGTCCAACTGCCTTCAGTCCACGACGCGTCCATTGGCGTGGTGGTGTGTGAAATGGCTCAACGGAAGCTTGCATGCAGTGAGGGTATGCTGCGGCTGCTGGCTCAGGTGAATGACCAGATCATCGGAGCAAGCAGCACCGTGATTGTCATCACCATGAGATTCATCGGAAGGCCGAAGCGAAGATAGTCACTGAACTTGTACCCGCCGGGACCATACACCATGAGATTGGTCTGGTACCCGATCGGCGTGGCAAAACTTGCTGATGCGCCGACCATGATCGCGATGACAAACGGCAGCACATCCACACCCAACCCAACTGCGGCCGCCTTCGCGATCGGCACGACTAGAACAGCCGCTGCGTTGTTGGTGATCATCTCCGTAAACATCGTCGTCACCAGATACACCATCAGCAGCACCAGCCACGGATGGCCACCCGCCAGGCCGATGAGAAAACCAGCGATGGACGTCGCCGCTCCACTGAGGTCCATCGCCTGCCCAACACCTAACGCTGCGCCGATCACCAGCAGCACGCGCCAGTCAATGCTTCTTCGCGCTTCGGTCCCCGTGCAGCATCGCACGAGCACCATGCACCCAGCCGCGATCAATGCTGCGTTGAGCATGGACAGCCAGCCGACGGATACCACCGCCACCATCGCTGCCAGAATGCCCAGCGCCATCCACGCGCGGTCATGACGAATGGGTTTGGAGTTCTGGACGCCGGAGACCAGGAAGAAATCTCGTCGATCCCGCTGCTGCTCAATAAAGCGCGGGTGCGTTTCGATCAGCAGGGTATCGCCGGCTTGCAGCACGATGTCGCCAATCTTCCGATTGACCAGCCGTTGACCATTGCGATGCACCGCGATGACCACCGCGTCGTAGTTTGTGCGAAAACGGCCGGAACGGATGCTCTTGCCGACCAGCGGGCAGGAGTCGCTGACGACCGCTTCGACGAGGATGCGGTTTGGCCTTGGGTCAGTGAGCTTGAACACCTGATCTGTCGCTGGCACAAGGCCGCGAATGCGTTGCAGGTCCACGACAGTATCAATGACACCGACGAAAATCAGGCGATCGCCGCCGCGCAGGCGTTCCGTCGGCCCAACCGCGACGATGCGGTCGCCCTTGCGTTCGATCTCCATCAGGTATGCGCCCGGCAAGTTGCGCAGGCCTGCTTCCTCGATGGTCTTGTCCGCCACGGCACTGTTCAGCTCGACCATCATCTCAACGGTGTAATGACGCGGGTCCTCGATCTCCACGCGCGGCGTCTTGCGATCCGGCAACAGCTTCTTGGAAAACAGCAGGATGTACGTCATCACCATCAGCGCAACCGGCACACCGATCCACGCGATGGTGAACATACCCACGCGATCGCGTGTGTCGTCGCCGAGCATGCCGTACACCACGAGATTGGTGCTGGTGCCGATGAGCGTGCACGTCCCGCCGACGATGGCAGCGTAGCTGAGCGGAATGAACAGCCGTGATGCAGAGAGGTTGTACTTCTTCGCCCAATCATTCACCACGGGCATGAACATGGCGACGATCGGCGTGTTATTGAGAAACGCTGATAGGCCCGCCACCGGGACCATCATGCGCACCTGGGCTGAGGCCAGCGAACGCGGCCGCCCAAGCAATGGCTGGACGATCAACGCCATCGCCCCGGTCTGAGTCAACCCGGCTGTGACAACATACAACACCGCAACGGTGATCAAGCCGTCATTGCCAAAGCCCGCCACAGCACGCGCCGGCGATGGCAGCAGGTCGGTTTGAAAAATGCTGGCCAAGGTCATCAGCAGCGTCAGGCCGCCGAGGAGAATGACATCCGGCCCTGCGACGTTCCGCACAAGCCCGATGATGATCAACACCACCACGCCGATGGTGACCCAACTCTCCCACGTCATGTTGCCACTCCAATGCGGCCAGCGAACTCATCAGGATGTGTGCAAACACAACGCACGATGGCCGCCGATGGCGATTGGCTGAAGGGCTTCACGTTTGCCATGACTCATCCATCGTCCAGATCGGTGCGTTTCTACCATTGATTCAGAGATGAACGATCACACCGCAGCAGCGATGCCCAGACGGTCAATGGCGTCGATAATGC